>JALYMX010000029.1 GCA_030773495.1 Actinomycetota bacterium
GCTCGGGCGGGACGGCGCCTCCGGGTGGCGATGGTGGCGCCGCCGTGGGCCCCGGTCCCGCCGCCCTTCTACGGCGGGATCGAGGCGGTGGTCGACCAGCTGGCCGTCGGCCTCCGGCGAGCCGGCCACGAGGTCGTGCTGTTCACCACCGGTGACTCGACGTGCCCGGTGCCCCGCCGGTCGGTGCTGCCCCACGCCGAGGGCGAGCGCATCGGCCACGTCGTGCCCGAGCTGTGCCACGTCGTCCACGCCTACGACGCGGCACTGGGCTTCGACCTGGTCCACGACCACACCATGCTCGGCCCCGTCTACTCCGAGCGCTTCCCCGGGCTGCCGGTCGTCACCACCATCCACGGTCCACTCGATCGCCAGCTGGCCGGCCTGTACCGGAGGGTGGCGAGCCGGGTCGACCTGATCGCCATCTCGCAGGCCCAGGCCGCCTCCGCGCCGGGGCTGCGCATCTCCAGGGTCATCCCCCACGGCGTCGACGCCGTTCGCTTCCCGGACGGCAGGGGTGCCGGCGGCTACTGCGCCTTCGTGGGGCGCATGTGCCCAGAGAAGGGCGCGCACCGGGCGCTCGAGGTGGCCCGCCGGGCGGGCGTGGACCTGGTGCTGGCCGGCAAGATGCGGACCCAGGCCGAGCGGGACTACTTCCACGCCGAGGTCGAGCCCCACCTGGGGGACCGGGCCTGGTACGTGGGCGAGGTGGGCCACGAGCGCAAGCTCGCCATCCTCGCCAACGCCTGGTGCCTGCTGTTCCCCATCCGCTGGCCGGAGCCGTTCGGCCTGGTGATGATCGAGGCGCTGGCCTGCGGCACGCCGGTGCTGGCCTTCCCCGAGGGGGCGGCGCCCGAGGTAGTCGAGCACGGGCGAACCGGGTTCCTGTGCCAGGACGACGCCGAGATGGCCGAGGCGATCCCCCACGTCGGCACCATCGATCGCCGCGCCTGCCGGCGGGCCGTCGAGTCCCGGTTCTCGGGCGAGCGGATGGTGGGCGAGCACATCGACCTGTTCCAGCAGGTGGTCGCCCGTCACCCGGCCGGCAAGGGGTACACCCGGGCAGCGGCCGGCGGCGGGTGCCGGGTCGACCTGCGGGTGGTGGAGGGCGACCACCGCCCGGCGCCGGCCGAGGGACCGGAGGGACGCGGGCGCGCCGAGCGACCATGACCTCCTACCGCCACCCGGCACCGCTCCCCCGGGCCCCCGTCGCCGTCCGAGCCGTCCTCCTCGGTGCCGCCGTGAGCTTCCTGGTGTGGCTCGTGATGTTCGTGCTGGGGTGGAAGTCGGTCCCCGTGGACAAGGTGGCGCTGCACTACAGCGGGGGGCGCTCGAGGGCCAGCGCTTCAGGCAGGTGGTCGCGCCCGGTACCGGCACCCGCTTCTACGGCCTTCTCGAGCAGCTCCACGAGCTCCCTGCCACCCAGCGGAGCTACATCATGTCGAAGGACCCGAACCAGGGCGACACCGGGAGAGCGGAGTTCGTGGGCGCCCCGGCAGCCGACAGGGTCGTCACGCAGTGGGAGTCCGCCACCTACTTCCGGCTGAACACCCGCCCGGACGTGGTGCGGCGGTTCTTCGAGCAGATCTGCCTCGAGTACCGCTGCACGGACCTCAGGCCCGGAGGCGGGTGGGACCGCATGCTGGCCGACACCTTCCGCCAGCAGATCGTGGCCGCCATCCAGGCCGAGGCCCGCCGGTACAGCTCGGAGGACATCTACGCCAACCGCGACACCCTCCTTCGCATGCAGTCCGGCATCGGCGCCGTCCTCAAGCAGCGGGTGAACGACGTCCTGGGCGGCGAGTTCTTCTGTGGCCCGACCTTCCAACCCGAGGGGCACGGCTGTCCCGAGTTCACCTTCGTCATCAAGGAGATCACCCTTCCCGACAACGTCCAGAACCAGTACAACGCCAACCGGGCGTCGGCGTTGGCCGTGGAGGAGGCGAGGACGGATGCCGCCCGGCGCCAGGAGCAGGCACGAGGCGAGGCGGACAGCCAGGCCGTCCTGCGCTCGGCTCCGGAGCTGACGGCGGGGCAGCTCGACTACATCCGGGCCCAGGCGCAGCTGGAGTGCGCCCGGCGACCGGACTGCGTCCTCGTGGTGGGCAACGCCGCCACGCCGGTCGAGGTGAACGCCCGGAGCCGCCAACCGTGAGCCGCGGCACCGGGGCCCGTGAGCCGTGGAAGTGGGTGGCGGCGTTGTGCGCACGGCTCGACGACGCGCCCGCCCGTCCCGGCGTCCCCGAGTTCACGAAGTACGTGGCACTCGCCACGGCTGCGGTGTCATTGCTCTGCCTCCCGGTCTGCCTCCTCCTTCTCGTCCTCGTCGAAGGCGTCGAGGTCTCGACGCTCCCCGTCGTCGCCGAGCCGTTCATCGGGCTCCTCGCCGCCGCGCTGGCCCTCTACGCCGTCGGTGTGCTGTTCCGTCGCCTCGGGCGCCCGCGTCCCGCCTCGGGCGCGTCCGGGCGGCACCCTCGCAGGCGACGAGCGCTGGCGGTCGTGGCGGGCCGTCACCGCGGGGTACCTGGCCGTGCAGGGAACCGTGGTTGCC
>JALYMX010000030.1 GCA_030773495.1 Actinomycetota bacterium
GCGGCGGACCGGGCGCCGGGCGCCGCCGGCAGGCGCAGGGTGAACGTGGAGCCCCTGCCCTCCCTCGACGCCACCGTCACCTGCCCGCCGTGGCCACCGGCGACCTGCGAGGCGATGGCCAGCCCGAGCCCGGTGCCCGCCGCGTCGCGGGTGCGGGAGCGCTCGGCCCGGTAGAAGCACTCGAACACCCGGTCCAGGTCCCGGCCCGGGATGCCCGGCCCCTTGTCCTGCACGGCGATGTCCACCCACTCGCCGGCCACCGTGACCCGCAGGCGCACCGCCGTCCCCTCCTCGCCGAACTTCACGGCGTTCTCGACGAGGTGGCGCAGGGCCGACACCAGCTGGCGGCGGTCCCCGACCACGGTGAGGTCCGACGGCGCCTCCCGGGCGTCGATGGACACCGTGCGGTGCACGGCGAGCGAGCGCACCTCCTCCACCGCCTGGGCGACCAGCAGGTGGACGGGGACGGGCTCCCGGGCGGGGAGGGCCTCGGCGTCCAGCCGGCTCAGCTCGGCCAGGTCGTCGACGAGGCGGCCCACGCGCAGCGCGTCCTGCTCGAGACGGCGGGCCAGGCGACGGGTCAGCGTGGGGTCGTCCTCGTCCACGATGGCGGCGGCGAGCAGGCCCAGGGCCCCAACGGGCGCCTTGATCTCGGCGGTGACGTTGGTGAGGAAGTCACGACGGATGAGCTCGAAGCGCCGGCGCTCGGAGACATCGTCGATCACCGCCACCGCCCCCACCGTGCGCCGGCCGTCGTCCACCGGACGCCCCGACACGGCGAGGGTGCGGCGCGGCGGCCCGAGCACCTCCACCGTGCGCGAGGAACGCTCACCGCCGACCGCCGCCCGGAGCACGGCGCCGACGGCCTCGGCCACCAGGCCGGCGCCGGCGTCGGCACCCTCCAGGGCGCCCGCCTGCTCGTTGCGGTACACCACCTCGCCCCGCTCGTCGCACACCACCACGCCCTGGGGAAGCTCGCCCAGCACGCCGGCCAGGCGGTCGGCCCGGGCGTCGGCGTCGCTCACCCGCAGCACGGCGGCCTGGGCCAGGCGCTCGAGGCGCGTCACGCTGTCGCGGTCGTCCTCGGAGGCGGCGCCGGGCAGGTCGAGGCGGGTGGCGACGACGGCCAGGCGGTGGGTGACGGAGCGGGCGCGGCGGGCCGTGAGCCAGAGGGCCAGCACCAGGGCCGCCACCAGCGCAGCGACCCCGCCGGCAATCGCCACCGTCGTGCCCGTGGAGAGCTCGACCATGCCCCGCAACTGTACGGCCCCCCGTCCGCCCGCCCGGGGACCCGCCGTTCCCGAGTACATGGCGGGCGGTTTCGGCCCCCTATGTACTCGGAACCCGGCTTCAGGCGGGCACGCCGTCCAGGTCGTCGTCCTCGGGCACGCCGAGGTCCCACTCCAACAGCAGGTTCTCCCGCTCGGCGTCGCGCGCCACCCGCTCCCTGTTGCGGCGGAACTGCGGGTCGTGCGGAGGCAGCAGCACCAGCCGGGCCATGGCCCGCTGGCGGAACTCCTCGATGAGCACCCGGTCACCGAACGACGACTGCAGGTCCCAGTGGGGCGCCACGGGGCCGAGGTAGACGATCCGCACGTGCCCGCGGGGCGGCTGCGGCGGGACCTGGTCGTCGGGCGCGGTGGGGAGGGTGGACATGGGCGGGGAAGCTAGCGCCCGCCGGCCGGGCGGGCCCCGAGGGTGACCGTCTCCCGCAGCTCCTGGTCCCCTCGCTGCCACACGATCTCCACCTTGTCGCCCGGCTCGTTGCCCCGCACCGCCGACTGGACGTCGGCGTTGGTCTCGATGGCCTTGTCGCCGATCCTGGTGATCACGTCGTTCTGGCGGAGCCCGGCGGCGTCGGCCGGCGACCCGAGCACCACCTCCACGACGATGGCCCCCGCCTCGGCGGCGAAGTCGAGCCGCTGGCGGATCTCGGGCGTGAGGGTCACCGTGCTCACCCCGAGGAAGCCCTGGGGCGGCGCCGCCTCGCCGCGGCGCAGCCGGTCGAGCATCGGCTTGACGGTGTCGATGGCGATGGCGAACCCGATGTTCTGGGCCACGTCGCGCTGGGCGACGGCGGTGTTGATGCCGATGACCTCGCCCTCGCTGTTGACCAGGGGACCGCCCGAGTTGCCCGGGTTGATGGCGGCGTCGGTCTGGATGAGGCTCGTGAGCTGGCTGCCGCCGGCGTCGATCGACCGCTCGACGGCGGACACGATCCCGACGGTGACGGTGGGACCGCCCGGCAGGGCGAGGGCGTTGCCGATGGCGACCACGTCGTCGCCCACCTTCACGGCCTGCGACGAGCCGAGCTTCACCGGCCGGCCTTCGAGGCCGCTCGTGTCGCGGAGCCTGATGATGGCCAGGTCGGCGTCGGGCTCGGTGCCCACGAGGTCGGCGTCACGGGGCTCGCGCTCGTCGTGCAGCGTGACCTTGATGGACGTGGCCCCCCGCACCACGTGGGCGTTGGTGAGGATGTCACCGTCGGTGGACAGGATCATCCCGGTGCCGGCACCCTGCACGGGGGCCGGCGTGAGGTCGAACCCGCCCCCGCCGCGGAACGCCTCGCTGCGGATGGCGACGACGCCGGGCTGGACCTGGGCCAGGATGCTCTGGATGTCGCGGGGCCGGGCGATGCGGCTGGTGTTGGGCTCCGAGGTGGGCGCCGGCGAGGCGGTCGACGCCTCCTCCTCGTCGGATGCGGCCACCACGGCCGCGACTCCACCTCCGGCGGCGGCGCCCACCAGTGCGGCGACGAGGGCCACCGCCGCCCACCGCGGCCC
>JALYMX010000031.1 GCA_030773495.1 Actinomycetota bacterium
GCGATGCCGGCCACCGGCGCCTTGATGGGGACGCCGGCGTCCATCAGGGACAGCGTGGAGCCACACACCGAGGCCATGGACGTGGAGCCGTTGGAGGAGAGCACGTCGCTCACCACCCGTATGGCGTAGGGGAACTCCTCGAGCGGCGGCACCACGGGCAGCAGGGCCCGCTCGGCCAGCAGGCCGTGGCCGATCTCCCGGCGCTTCGGGCCCCGCATGAAGCCGGTCTCGCCCGTGGAGAACGGCGGGAAGTTGTAGTGGTGCATGTAGCGCTTGCGCTCCTCGATCCCGATGGTGTCGAGGAGCTGGTCCATGCGGGGCATGGCCAGGGTGGCCACGCTCAGCACCTGGGTCTCGCCCCGCTGGAACAGGGCCGACCCGTGGGTGGTGGGGAGCAGGGAGACCTCGGCGCTGAGGGGGCGGATGTCGGCCGGCCCCCGCCCGTCGATGCGGACGCCCTCCTCCACGATGCGGGCCCGGATCAGCTTCTTGGTGAGGGCACGCACCGCCGCCTTGACCTCCTTCTCCCTCCCCTCGAAGGTGGACGCCAGCTGGGCCGACGCCGTGGCCGCCGCCTCCTCCAGCGCGGCGTTGCGCGCCGCCTTTTCGGCGATCGTGACGGCGTGGCCGACGGTTCCCGATGCTGCCTCGCGCACCGCCTCCCACACGTCGTCGCCGTAGTCGGCGTGGGTGGCGAACGGGATCGGGTCCTTGGCGCCCGCCTCGTCGACCAGCCGGCGCTGCAGCGCCACCGATTCGTTGATCCAGGCCTTGGCCGCCTCCAGCCCCTCGGCGATGACGTCCTCGGTGACCTTGGGGGCGCCGGCCTCGTAGTGGCGCCAGGCGTCCTCCGTGCCCGTCGCCTCCACCATCATGATGGCCACGTCGCCGTCGTCGAGGGCCCGGCCGGCGACGACCAGCTCGAAGGTGGCCGCTTCGCCCTCCTGGTACGTGGGGTGGGGGACCCAGGCGCCGTCCGTGCCGTAGGCGACGCGCACGGCGCCGATGGGGCCGTCGAAGGGGATGCCCGAGACCATGAGGGCGGCGGAGGCGCCGTTGATGGCCACCACGTCGTGGGGGTTCTGCTGGTCGGCGGACAGCACCGTGGCCACCACGTGCACCTCGTTGCGGAACCCGTTGGGGAACGAGGGCCGCAGGGGCCGGTCGATGAGCCGACAGGTGAGGATGGCCTGGTCGGTGGCCCGGCCCTCGCGGCGGAAGAACGAACCGGGGATGCGCCCGGCGGCGTACATCCGCTCCTCGACGTCGACGGTGAGGGGGAAGAAGTCGGCGCCCTCGCGGACGGACCTGGCCGCCGTGGCCGTGACCAGCACGACGGTGTCGCCGATGCGGGCCACCACCGCCCCGTCGGCCTGCTGGGCCAGCTTGCCGGCCTCGAAGGAAAGGGTCTTGTCGGTCCCGGTGACGGGACCGGAGGCGGAAATGGCCTCTGCCATCTGCGCTCCTCTCGGTGAGGGGCGACGGCCGGGCCAGTTCCCAGTGGTCACGTTCCCGTCGGGACGGGCCCGTGGCCACTGGCAGCTGACGCCGCCGCCGCCCGGTTGTGGGACGAGCGGCCCGGCGGGCCGCTCGTCGGTGCGTCGGGGGCTAGCGGCGCAGGCCGAGCCGCCCGATGATCTGCCGGTAGCGCTCCACGTCGTTCGATCGGACGTAGTCGAGGAGGCGGCGGCGCTGGCCGATCAGCTTCATGAGGCCTCGACGGGTGTGGTGGTCGCCCTTGTGCATCCTCAGGTGGGTGGTGAGGTTGTCGATGCGCTGGCTGAGCAGCGCGATCTGGACCTCGGGCGACCCCGTGTCGGTCTCGTGGAGGCGGTGCTCGGCGATGGTCGCCGCTTTGTCGGGCATCGAAGGGAGAAACCTCTGGTCGTGCTCGGACGCGCCATGGGCGGTCGCCGGCGCGCTGGACGAGGAGCCTAGCAGGAAGCGGCGGGCCGGAACGGGAGGAGCGCCATCCCCTGAACGCTCGCTTCGCCGGTTCGCCGAGCTGCCGACCTGCTCGCCCCTTCGGTCGGGCACTGGTGGGAACACACCCTGGTACTTCTACACTGGGGCGCGCCAGCCAGATTTGTTGTGAATGAACCGCTGGTGCCCGCTCATTGGCCGGGTGGTGGTCAGCCGGGACGCAGGGTGCGGCCGGCGACGACGCCGGGGATCGGTGCCCGGGCGAGGTCGACCAGCAGGGCGATGGCTCGGCACCTTGCTGGTGAGCCGTACGCAGGAACGTCATCAGCGTGCGTTCCCGCCCCAGACCTTCCGGTTGACCACCACCGGCCTGATTCGGATTCCCTGCTCGCCCCTCCAGTGGTCGCATCGACGTCGTCGGTGGTGAGGAAGCTGAAACGGCGCCATCACCAACGAGGCGAAGCCGAGCGACCGGACCGACAAGCCCCGCCCGCGCCGACCAGGCCGGCGATGACCAAACCCTTCAAGACCGACACACACTTGCCGTTATCGCGTCAGCGATACACGAGCGGCCCTCCGGGCTGGGGACGCGGCGGTCAACGAACGCGATGACCAACCGTTGGAGCGATCACGGTCACCGGTGGCCAACCCGATGACCGCGGTGACCAGCCGCAGGGACTCCCCCGATCGCTTCGGGGAGTCCCCGACGACCACATCTTCGGCGTCGCCTTCCTGGGAGCGCACCTCGTCCGCCGCGCAGGCGGGGTCAAGGTGCAGCGCCCGCAGCGCAGCGAGGACGAACGACCTTGACGCCGACGAGCAGCGCCACGATCAGCGCCGGGAGGCGACCAAGCACCGCGTCCATAGTGTGTGAGCCCGCCCGCCACCCGGCCGGGTGCGCTCTATGGCGGTGCCGTTGGCGTCCATGGTGAAGTCCGCTGTGTCACCGACGCCGAGTAGCCGTAGCGGGCCACGACCGCTTCATTGACCCTGCGCTCGATGATGCGGTCGGCGGCGTCGCGCACGTAGCGCACGGTGGTGGCGCCGTCGACGCTGGCGACGTGGCGGTCGGAGCCGTCGTAGGTGAGGGGTCTGAGACCCGAGGGTGGCGGTGTTTCCGTGGCCGTCGTAGGCGATGGCGCCGTAGCGGGCGTCGGTAGTCGAGGTCACCTTGTCGGCGGCGTCGTAGCAGTACGAGGTGGTGACAGCGTTGTCGACCATCGAGGTGCGGTTCGTGTTCTTCCCAGCGGTCGCCGCTGAGCCGCAGCCGCCCGAGGGGGCGAAGCCGTAGGTGAGGCTGTGGCCGGGGACGTTGGCGCTGGTGAGGCGCCCCGCCCCGTCGTAGCCGAAGGTGCTGGCCCGTCCCTCCGCCGTCTGGGCGGTGACCTTGCCCGACTGGCTGCGGGTGACCGAGTCGGCCACGGTGGCGCCGGCCAGGTTCCAGGTGAGCCCGGTGGTGCGCCCCGCCAGGTCGCGGGAGATGGGGGAGAGGGACGTCCCGTTGCCCCCATTGCCCGTCCCCGACGGGTAGGAGACGCTCGCCAGCTGACCGGCGGCGTCGTAGCCGGGCACGGCCACCACCGCCCCGTCGAGCTTATGGCTGATGAGGCGGCCCGCCGGGTCGTAGCCGAACTCCTGGACGCCGACGGAGCCGGAGGTCTGGGTGAGCCGGCCGGCCAAGTCGTAGGTCGACGTCGTGGTCTTCCCCCAGGCGTCGGTGGCGGAGATGACCCGCCCCAACAGGTCGACGGTGGTGGTGAGGGGCTGGTCCCCGCCCCCGTCGCTGATGAAGGTGACAAGTGGATTGTCGCCCACCGCGTAGTTGTAGTCGACGCTGCGGGCGGGCTCGCTCCCCTGCGCCGGGATGGTGCGGCGGGTGGGGCGGCCCCGGGCGTCGTAGGAGGTGCAGGCCCACGCCCCGGTGTCGATGCGGTGGCCACGGTGCGCCCGGCGGCGTCGTAGACGAACTCCTCGACCCGTGGCTGCTGCTGCCCCGCCCCGTCGGGGTCGGGCCCGGTGCTGCGGGTCTTGAGCGCCCCCGCCTGGTTGGCGCTGGCGCCGCTTGGGCAGGGGTTGGTGCGCGCCTCGGCGTCGCCGTAGTAGGCGGTGGCCCAGGTGTTCCGGCGGGCAGGGTGCGGGTGGCCCGGCGGTAGTAGCCCGAGTCGCCAGTAGGTGGTGGCGGTGGTGAGGTTGGCGCCGCCGGGATCGACGGTGGAGGCGGTGGGCAGGCGGGCCAGGTCGACCCGGGCCACCTTTTGCCCCCCCGGTGCCGGCCTAGAAGTGCCTTCGTGCGTTGGTGGCAGTCACGGTAGACGGGGTGGGCGGCGGCATGAGTGGCGGCCTCGATGACGGCCCAGCGCAGGTAGCGGGGGCCGTTCTTGGTGAGCGAGCCCCGGTGATCGCTCCTGGCGGATTGGCAGACGCGGGGACACAGGCCGGTGTAGCTGACCAGCTTGGCCGGAGAGGCGAAACGCCCCATGTCGCCCAACTCGGCGGCGATGGTGTCGGCGAGCACCCAGCCGATGCCCGGGGTGGTCATCAGAAGGGGGACGTAGGGGTGATCGTCGCCTGGGCGGAAGGTCCGCCTCGAGCTGGTCGATCTCCTCGTCGAGAGCGCTGATGAGGTCCAGCGCGGCTAACACGTCGCCCGCCCACGGCTCGGGGAGGCAAGGGACTCGAGCAGCCGGCGTCCCGTGGTGCCGAACAGGTCCGAGACTGGGCAGGGGGGGCCGAAGGCAATGAGGGCGGCGTGCACCCGGTTCTTGAGCGAAGTGCGGTGGCGGACGAGATGCAGGCGCCACCGGGACCGCTCACGCTCGGCGCGCACCGCCGGCGTCGGCAGCCAGATGCGGGCACCAGGTCACGACGGGACAGCTCGGCCAGCACCCACGCATCGATCTTGTCGGTCTTGCAGGCGAGCGGCCCCAGGCCCTTGGCCCGCTGGGCATCGGCCACCCCACGGACCACCCCGCCAGCTCGAGTTGGTCGTGCACGAGGCGGCCGCGTTCATCGACTCCACCACGGCCATCACCGGCTGGGCGTACTCGCCCAGGCGGGTGGCCGGATCTCGCAGCCCACGGCGTCAGGCGAAGCGTGGTCACCGCCAAGGTCTCACCGTCCTCGGCGTTCACATCGGCCGGCGTCAGTTGAGCCTTGTCGGGCGCGAGACCAGGCCGTCCCACCATCCCGGCACGCCACCAAACCCAAAGGTGCGGGCCCGAAGGGCGGGCGCTGTGTTGACAAGAGGCGTTCCTGACGAACCGAACGTGCCGTTCGCGCTTCGCAGGGCGAGGATGGCGTCAGCGACGTCGTGCCTCATTCCCCAGCTTTTCGTGGTGTCGCTGGCAAAAGGTTCTTCGCGAAAACCGGTGGAGGTGGGGCGCTGAACCGATCGCTGACGATCATGCCAGCCGGTCGTCACGGAGGCGAGAGCGCCGGAGGGTGACCGGAGCACATGACCAGGACGCGAGCGACG
>JALYMX010000032.1 GCA_030773495.1 Actinomycetota bacterium
GGCGGAGCTGGAGAGCCTGCAGCTTCGAGCGCGGGCTACCACTCTTGACCGTTGCAGCAAGGACGCCCAATCGGCGCCCCAGACGCGTGGACAGGGACGGAGGTAGGCGCACATAACGTTCCGCGCACTCTGGCGCGGCGTGGCTCGGTGCTTGTGTCCAAGGCACCCTACTTCGGCACGAGCAGGTGCGCCCGGTAAGGACGAGAGCGGCCCCGGCGGGCAGGCTCCTCGTGCAGTCGTCCGATTCGAGCCAACCCGACTGCTTGTCGCCGGGAAGGCTCATGAGCGCAACGAGGCAGGATCCGTCTCGAGCCCGATGACGTTGGACACTCGGGACAAGTCGACATCGTGCGCCAGGAGTACGGCCTCGTACCGCAGGGCGACGGAGGCGATCATGCAGTCGACCAGCCCCCGGGGGGTGACTCCCGCACGACGGCAGCGCCGGTAGACGCGAGCCGCCGCGTGGAAATCGGCTGCGGCGTCGAATCGGAGCAGGTGGAAGCGCGACAAGAGCCGGCGGAGGTCGGTCTCCCGCTTGTCGCTGCGTGCCCCGGCCAGCACCTCCATGACGACAGGCTCGGTGACGGCCAGGGAGCTGTCGCTGGCGATGAGCTCGGTGAGGCGCTCGTCGACGGGGCTCCCCGTCGCCCGGTCATACTCCACCCAGGCCGAGGTGTCAGCCAGGATCACGCCCCGTCCGCGCCGATGTCATCGGGGATCTCGCCGATCGCCGCGGCGCCACGCATGGCCAGGGCCTCCTCACGCGTCATGGGCTGGCCTGCAAGGTGGCGGAGGGCCAGGTCGACGGCTTCGGTCTTGGTATGGACGCCGTAACGGTCCATCACCGCTCTCAGGTGCTCGTCTTCGATTTCGATGTTCGTACGCACTCGGGCCATACACGTATCGTACACAAGACGTGTGCCGTCGGTGTACGCGCCCGGGGGAGCGGCCGTCGGGAAGTGGAAAGTGTTCGACTCCCTACCGCACCACTCCGGCACGAGCAGGTGCGCCCGGTAACGGCGCGACGATGGCCGGCGACAGGGCGACAGCCGCCTACGGATAGACGTTGCCCGACTCGAGCAACTTCCAGCCCTGAGCTGTCCTGGCCAGGACCAGGTACACCGACCACCCGGGTTGGGCGAGGGAGCTGGCCTCCTTGGTCACCTTCACGCCGACGTCCCCGGTGAGCCACAGCGTGCCGGGCTCGACCCGCTCGATGGTGAAGTAGTCCTCCACGATGTCGTGTTCGGCTACGTCCCCGTAGTCCTTGGCCCCCCGCTGCGCTTGGTCGAACAGCAGCCGGGACAGCCGCTCGGCTCTGGGCAGGTCCCGGGCGGCACTTGTTCCCCGCTCCACCGCTTCGTCGGCCGCCGCTGCATCGAGGTAGCCGTTGGCCGCCATCCACTTGGCCAGCTTCTTGGTCACCGTGCCGGCGGCCCGCAACAGCTCCTCGCCGGCCATGACCTTGCGCACCATGAAGTAGTCGAGGAACTCGCCCAGGCCCTCGACGATCTTCCGGGGGCCGAAGAGATGGACGAAGGCGTCCTCGTCGCCGGCGTCGACAGCAGCTTCGTAGCGGCGGCGCTCGTCGTCGTCGAGGTACTGGTGGCCGTAGCCGTTGAGGCAGTGGCGCAGCAGGTCGACCACGGAGCGGTAGTTGGCGAAGGTCCGCTCGGCCAGGCGCTGCTCCTGGGCGGCCAGGAACTCTGACAACACGTCGTCGATGCTCGGCCGGACGCCTTGCCCGGGTGGCGCGCCGACCGGGGAGGACGACTGTCGGCGGGAGAAGGCGATGACGTCGCCGTCGGGGCGCACATCAAGGGAGCGGTCCTCCATGACCAGGCGGAACCGCCACCCCTCGTAGGACTCGAGGGCGTGGCCCAGTTCTTCCCAGGTCAGCGTGCGGCCGTCGACGACGACATCAAACGGCCTGCCCTCGCCCCACACCAAGCGGCCGGCCACCTCGTCTCGGGCCAGGAGCCAGCCGGACCGGTGGGGGTTGGGCTCCAGGTAGTGGCGGGACACCTCGGCCTTGGCGTGGGCCCGCAGTTCGCTGAGCAGCTCGCCCACTTGGGCGTCGTGGGGCCCGAGGATGGAGAACTGGAAGCCCTCACCGGGAGGAACGCCGATCTCCTCCAGCTCGACCACGATACCGGTCGGTGCCCGCCACGGTCGGGGCTGCATGCGGTGGCGGCGGCCGTCGGGCCCGGTGAGCACGAATAGCGGCGGCGGCGCGCCGAGCTCGGGAAGACCGGTCAGCTTTGCGACCCGGCGGTCGGCGCAACCGTCGCACAGCGGTGTATCGCCGAGGTGAACCCGCACGTCGCCCGCCCCGCAGTCCTCGCAGGTGCCGCTCCTCACGGTCGGACACTACGGGCGGGAGGGCGCTCGTGCGACCTCCGCTGCTGCCCGGGCGTACCGCTCGTGGCGCCCGACGCGGAGACGACGAACCGCCAAAGGCTGCGGTGTGCCGGGCTGGGTGTTCCCTTCACGTGCCGGCCCATCCAGGGTCTGGCAATGGAGGAAAGCACCATGAGCATGACCACCAGCGTCGTCGTCGCCGACGGCGCCACCCAGACCCGCGTCGCCGTCGCTGGCTTCTTGGCCGGCTACTGCGGCGCCACCCGCCGCAGCTACGCCACCGACCTGCGCATCTTCGCCGCCTGGTGCGCCGAGGGCCACCTCGAGCTGTTCGCCGTCCGCCGAGCCCATCTCGAGCTGTTCGGCCGGTGGATGGAGGAGAACGGCAAGATGCGCTCCACCGTGGCCCGACGCCTGTCGACCCTGGCGAGCTTCTACCGCTACTGCGAGCAGGAGGGCCTTCTTGAGCGCAACCCGGCCGCCAACGTGCGCCGTCCCAAAGTCGACTACGAGTCGCGCACCCTCGGCCTCGACCGCAACGAGCTGGGCGCCTTCCTCCTCCAAGCCGGCCTGGGCTCGCCGCGCGACCACGCCTTGGCATCGCTGCTGGCTCTCAATGGCCTTCGCATCTCCGAAGCCCTCGGTGCCGACATCGAGGACCTCGAGTACCAGCGCGGCCACCGGACCCTCAAGATCCTCCGCAAGGGCGGAAAGCGCGCCGTCATCCCGTTGGCACCGCGCACGTCCCGGGCGCTCGACCTGTACATCGGCGAGCGGACGGCCGGCCCGATCTTCCTCGGCGCCAAGGGTGCCCGGATGGATCGCTACGCGGCCGACCGGATGGTCAAGCGCCTGGCGCGCCGAGCCGGCATCACGAAGCGCATCAGCCCTCACAGCCTGCGGCACGCCTTCATCACCGCCGCCCTCGACGCCGGCGTGCCGCTGCGGGACGTGCAGGAGGCGGCCAGCCACGCCGATCCTCGGACAACAATGCGGTACGACCGTGGCCGTGGGTCGCTCGACCCGCCACGCCACCTATGTTGTCGCCACCTTCCTGGCCGGCGCCTCGCGGTGACGGTCGGGCCCGGGACGGGCGTTACCGAGTGGCGATAACGCCCGGACCCGGTTATCGGGCCTCCACCGTGAGCTATTCGTGGCGACAACGTCGGCATGCGTTGGGGTCGTTATGTGCGGCGTCCGTCGCGGCGGCGATCCTAGCGAGCGTCGTCGGCACTCGCGGGTGACAGCGCTCGTGCCGTCAGGTCGAGCGGCGCCCTGCTTGATTGTTGAAGTCAGGGATTCCCCGGATCGAAGTTGTCGTCAGAGATGACAACTTCGATCCGCGCACTGCTATGTAGGCGCTTCCCGGTCTATGTGGGGGGAGGCGCTTCCCGGCCGGTGACAGCATCCTTGACCTTCTCGACTGCCTGACGCGCCGTCGATCCACCGATCATGGCCTCGTCGGGATCGCCAGCACCCTGCTCGGCACTGTCGAACAGAAGCCGTTCGGCATAGGGCGCCGGGCGCCCCATGACGTACGCGGAAGCCGTCTCGGCGTAGAACTTCCTGGCCTCCTCAACGTTGCGCTTCCCCGTCACGATCTCGGGGGCGAGGTTCAGCGTCAAGGTGTTGTAGGCCTCGTCGTCACAGCGCGCACCCAGCTCGCCGGCAGTGCGGTCGACCAGCACGCTGCCGTCGAACTCGACGAGCTCGGCGGTCTTCGCGGCGGGAATGCGGTAGCCGACGTACTGGG
>JALYMX010000033.1 GCA_030773495.1 Actinomycetota bacterium
CCCCCCACCCGGCGGCCACGAGCCCCGCCACCAGCGCCTCGCCCATCCGCCCGCCGCCCACCACCGTCAGCCGCCTCGCCACGCCCGAACCGTGCTCCACGGCGGCGGCGGCGTCAACCGGCGGCGCCCACCATCGGGGGTCTGAGGTCAGGAACGCACGCCGCGGCGTGCGTTCCTGATCTCAAAGGGCGCGGGTGGCGCTACGGCAGGTAGCGGCGAGGGTTCTGCGGCGACCCGTTGACGCGGGTCTCGAAGTGCAGGTGGGGGCCGGTGGAGTGGCCGGTGGAGCCCACGTAGCCGATCACGTCGCCCTGGCCGACCCTGGCCCCGTCGCTGGTGCCCAGCCGGCTCTGGTGGGCGTAGAGCGTGGTGAACCCCCCGCCGTGGTCGATGATGACGCAGTTGCCGTAGCCGCTGTACACGCCGGCGAAGATCACCTCGCCCGCCTTGGCGGCCCGGATCGGCGTCCCCGTGCCGCCGCCCACGTCGATGCCGGCGTGGAGGCGCCCCCACCGCTGCCCATAGGGCGACGTCACCGGGCCCTTGAGCGGCCACACCAGGCCGGCGCCCGAGATGCGGCCGTCGAGGCCCGGGTCGACCCCCCCACGCGAGGCACGGGCGGTCTCCCTGGAGCGGATGAGGGCGCTCAGCCCGGACTCCTGCCGGGCGACCTCGTCGGCCTCGGCCTGGTACTCGCGGATCCGGAGCTCCAGCGCGTCGGACAGGCGCTGCTTCTCCTTCCGGGCGCGCTGCAGCTCCGAGAGCCGGGCGAGCACCACCTGGCGCCGCTTGGCCGCCACGTCTCGGGCCTGCGCCGCCTTGGCCTGCTCGTCGCCCAGGTCCTCGCGCAGGGCGCGGAGGCGGTCGAGCACGTCACGATCGCGGTTGGTCACCTGGGCGAGGAGGGAGCTGCGCCGGCTGGCGTCGCCCAGGTCCCGCGCCCCGATGACACCGGCGAGGGCGTTGTCCTTCGGCCGCACGTACACGGCGACGGCGCGGTTGACCACCGCCGTGTGGAGTGTGCCCATCTCGCCCTCGGTGGTGGCGATGCGCGCCTCGGACACCGCCACGGCGTCGAGCGCGGCCTGGACGGCTTGGCGGGCGGCGTCGGCGCCGGCCTGCTGGGCGGCGACCTGGCGGTCGAGCGTGCGCACGGCGGCGGTGAGCTGGGCGTCGGACGCCCGCAGGTGGTTCAGCTCGGCGGCCAGCCGGGCCCGCTTCTGGCGCGCCGCCTCCCGCTTGGCGCGCATGGTCTGGACGGACTCGCGGGCCTCGGCGGGAGGGGTGAGCGAGAGCAGGAGCAGCGCGACCAGGGCGGCGACGAGCGCTTGGCACGTGGTGCGATGCGTTGGACCCACCCGGCATCTCCCCCGTGGCTCCCCCGCGGAGCCGCCGAGAAGCTACAGAAGGGCGCATAGGGGACGCAACCACCGCGTCAGAAAGGGGTCGGGTCCGCCGGGGTCGAGCGAGCGGCCGGTGCACGCAGCAGGGCCTGGTGGACCACGGCGAGCAGCCCGGCCAGGGTGGCGCCGGCCGCCAGGCTCCCGCGTGCGCCGACCGTGCCCAGGCCGACACCGGCGAGGATCGGCCCCGCCGTCTGCCCGGCACGGGCGAAGCCCACCCACGTCGCCACCAGCGCCGCCCGGCTCTCCTCGGGCGCCCGGTCGGCGACGGTGGTCTGCAGGGTGGCGATGAGCAGTCCCTCGCCGGCGCCGTAGAGCAGCAGGCCGAGGACGACGGCGCCGAGGGCGGGGGCGGCGGCCGCCGATCCGAGGCCGGCGGCCAGGAGCACCAGCCCGCCGGCGACGACGCCCGGCACCCCCGCCCGGGCCCGGACGCGGGCGATGGACAGCGCCCCCGCCGTCGACGTGGCGGCGGGGAGGGCGAGGACGAGGCCGCGCCCACCGGGCCCGAGGCCGAAGGCGTCGTCGAGGTACACGGGCATGGTGGTGAGCAGCCCGAACACCAACAGGAACACGGCGCCGCCCAGCATCATGGGCCCGAGCGCCGCCCACGAGCGCAGCGCCTGGGCGGTGAGGGCCAGCTGGTGACGGAGCGAGCCCCGCCCGCCGCCGGTGACCGGCAGGTACGAGGCCACCGCGGCGGCCGTCGCCAACCCCACCCAGTACGGAACGAAGGTGGCGCGCCACCCGCCCACCTCGGTGATCAACCCACCCAGCGGGGGGACGACCACGAGCGACGCGGTCAACGTCGCCGCGTTGCGGCCGATCATCCTCGCCCGCTCGGCGCCTTCCCAGTGGTCGGTGATGAGCACCACGGCCAGGTTGAGCAGCCCGGCCGAGCCCACGCCCTGGAGTACGCGGAGGGCCACCAGGACGCCGAAGGTGGGCGCCAGAGCGCCCAGCCCGCCGGCCACGGCGAACACGACCAGGCACGGGAGCAGCACGGCGCGACGGCCGAAGCGGTCGGCCAGCACGCCGATGACCGGCGCCAGCACGATGCCGGGGGCGGTGGTCGAGGCGAGCAGGAGCCCGACCGACTCGGTTGACACGCCGAGGTCCCGGGCGATGTCGGGCAGGGCGGGGACGACCAGCACGTTGCCGAGGATCCCGGTGAGGGTCACGGCCAGCACCAGGGCGAACGGGGGGCGCCGGGCCCCGGACGCGCCGGGGCCCGAGGAACCTCCCGGCG
Organism: Actinomycetota bacterium; assembly: GCA_030773495.1. Lineage (GTDB taxonomy): Bacteria > Actinomycetota > Acidimicrobiia > Acidimicrobiales > JALYMX01. The sequence goes on from JALYMX010000033.1 coordinate 2,653, forward strand.
TCATTCGCACTTCCCCGAACGAACGGCGCCGTTCCGCCCCTCGGGCCCCACGGCGCCGATCACCGTAGCCCCCGACCTCCCTGCCCGACAAGGGGGAGAGGTCTCGTTATCGGCACGCCACGAGCGTGCGGGCGGTGAGCTCGGCGCACAGCCGGCGCAGGCGAGCGGCCGCCCTCGACCACGTGTACTCGCCAGCGCGCGCCGCGGCGCGCACCGACATCTCGCCGGCCAGCGCCGGGTGATGGAGCAGCTCGGCGGCGAAGGCGGCGAAGGCGGCGGGGTCGCGGTCCTCCACCAGGAACCCGGTGCGGGCGTGGTCGACCAACGTGCGCAGCCCCCCGACCGCCGAGGCCACCACCGGCGTGCCGCAGGCGGCCGCCTCGAGGGCCACCAGGCCGAACGACTCCGAGCGGCTGGGCACCACGGACACGTCGGCCGCCCGGTAGTAGGTGGACAGGAGCTCGTGGGGCTGGGGCGCGACCATGACCACCCGGGAAGCCACACCGAGGTCGGCGGCCAGCGCCCGGACCCGTGCCACCTCGGCGGCGCCGTCGGGCCCGCTCGGCCCACCCACGACCACGAGGAACGCCTGGGGGAGCGACGGCACCACGCCGGCGAGGGCCCGGACGGCGACGTCGAGTCCCTTCAACGGCTGGATGCGCCCGACGAAGAGGAGCATGGCGCCGTCCTCGGGCAGCGCCAGCGCCCGCCGCGCCTGGCGGCGGTTCCCCGGCGAGAAGAAGGCGTGGTCCACGCCGGGAGGCACGATGGCGATGCGCCCCCGGTCGGCGTCGTAGAGATCGGCGATCTGGTCGGCCTCGACGGTGCAGGACGCCAGCACGGCGTCGGAGCAGCCGATGATCTCCAGCTCGGCGGCGGTGCGCCGGCGCGGGTCGCGGTCGCCCTCGGCCTTCACCCGGGCCAGCGTGTGGAAGGTGGACACCAGCGGCAGGTCGAGCCGGTGCTTGAGGGCGTGCCCGGCCAGCCCCGAGAGCCAGTAGTTGGCCGCGACGGCCTGGGCCGGGTACCGGCCCTCCAGCCGCGACGCCACCCCCTCGGTGAACTCGTCCACCAGGGGCGGGAGGTCCTCCTTGGCCACCTCGGCGAGGGGGCCGGCGGCGACGTGGTGGACACGCAGGCCCGGCTCCACGTCGACGACGGCGGGCAGCTCGGGTGACGCCGCCCTGGTGTAGACGTCGCAGGTGACGCCCTGGCGGGCCAGCGCGGCCGACAGCTGACGCACGTACACGTTCATGCCGCCGCCGTCGCCCACACCGGGCTGGGCCAGCGGCGAGGTGTGCAGGGACAGCACGGCCAGGCGGCGCACCGACGGGGTCAACCCCGAGCCAGCCACCTCGTGTTCCCGGCCGCCCTCGGCGTCGCTGCCCGGCACTGGTCAGGCGCCCTCAGCCGAGCAGCGTGTCGACGCTCGCCTCGCCGGACTTGTACCGGCGCACGATCTCGGCCTGGAGCACGTCGAGTCGCTCGTGCAGCGCCCGCCGGTCGGACGACACCCGGCGTTCCAGCTCGACGAGGGCGTCGGCGATGGCGCGGACCTCGGCCTCGTCCATGCGGGGCAGGGCTCCCACCTTGTCGGCGTCGATGATGCGGTCGACGTCGGCGCTGAGCAGGCGGTGGTTGGCGTCGCCGGGGAGCAGGGTGGTCAGGCGCCCCTTGCTGCCCCGGGTGCCGCCCTCGGCCAGGATCTCGGGGAGCTGCTCCACGATGGCGGCCAGGTCGCCACTGCCTCCACGGGCGCGCTGCTGCACCTCGGCGAGCACGATGTCGAGGCGGCCCTGCACCAGGCGCCGCACGTACGACAGCGTCGCCTCCACCTCGTCGCAGGCGGCCTTGCGCGCCCGCAACTCGGCCATGGGGAGCTGCTCGAGGCCGGCCACGAACTCGTCGGCCAGCAGCCGGTCGAGGTCGGGGGGCGACGCCACGGGGGGCATCGTACCGGGCCACCCGCGACGCCAGTCACGGAGCCACCCCGCCCGCTCAGGCGGGTGGTAGCGGTAGACGGCGCGGCCCCACGCGCCGGGGACCGGCCCGAAGTGGCGGCTGTCCGTACTGGCCGCCCGGTTGTCGCCCACGACGGTGACCCCGCCGGCGCCGGCGCACACGGCGCGCTTCACGAGGAGGCGGGTGCGATGGCGGGGATCGCGCACCACGACGAGGTCACCGGGCCGGGCCCGGGGCCAGCGAACAGCCAGGAGCCGGTCGCCCGGCGCCAGCGCCGGCAGCATGCTGGCCCCGTCCACCTGCACCCGTCGCAGGGCCAACGCGGCGCTCACCGCCGCAGTGGTGACGGCGGCGCTCACCGCCGCAGTGGTGACGACGGCGAGCCGGCGGGTAGAAACGGAGGCGACCATCCGTCGCGGAAGGAGCATGCCGTGCCCATTGTCCCCCGCCTCTTGGAGCTCGCCGACCGCGTGCGCCCCCCTCGGCGCGTCCACGCCCACTGCGACCTCCCCTGTGGCGTGTACGACCCGGCTCAGGCCCGCGTCGAGGCCGAGTCGGTGTACAAGATCGCCGAGAAGTACCAGGACTCCGATGACGAGGTGTTCCGCCAGCGCGCCGTGCTCATCAAGGAGCAGCGGGCCGACCTGGTGAAGCACCACCTGTGGGTGCTGTGGACCGACTACTTCAAGCCCGCGCACCTCGAGCGCTTCCCCGAGCTGCACACCCTGTTCTGGGAGGCCACCAAGACCGCCGGCGAGGCCAAGAAGTCGATGGACCCCACGGTCGGCAAGGAGCTGCTGGCCCTCATCGACCGCATCGCCGAGGTCTTCCAGGCGACCAAGCAGTAGACGGGGGCGTCCCTGCCCGGCCGGGGTCGCCGATGGTAGGTTCGGCCGCTGTGCAGGCGAGGACAGGGGCGCGGAATGGAGATCTTCACACAGGCCGGCGGCGAGATGCTCTCCCGGTGGGGGCACTACCTCGCTGGGGTCACGTGGATCGGCCTGCTCTACTACTTCAACTTCGTGCAGGTGCCGTCGTTCGCCCAGTTCGAAGCGGCGTCGCGCACCGACGCCATCTCCAAGCTCGTGCCCCGGGCCCTGTGGTGGTTCCGCTACGGCGCCGTCCTCACCGTGCTCACGGGCCTGTCCATCCTCGCGTTCCAGGAGAACCTCACCGGCGGGGAGTACTTCAAGACCTCCCCCGGCATCAGCATCTCCACGGGCATCCTGCTGGCCCTGGTCATGTTCATGAACGTCTGGATGGTGATCTGGCCCAACCAGCGCGTCGTCATCGCCTCCGCGCAGCGGGTGGCGGGCGGGGGCGACGCCGACCGCGGCGCCGTGCCCGCCGGGCGCAAGGCGCTGCTCGCCTCGCGCACCAACACCTTGCTGTCCATTCCCATGCTGTGGTTCATGGGCGTCACCAGCCACCTGGCCCGCAGCTACGACGTGCGGCCGCCCGGCGGTGACCGCGCCCTGTACTGGGCCATCACACTGGTGCTGGTGATCGCCATCGAGCTGAACGCCCTGGGCAAGATCGCCGGCACCGGCCCCGGCCCCACCAAGGTGTACCTGGAGACCCACCGCAACACGATCATCGCCGGCTTCGTGCTGTGGCTGGTGTTCGTGGTGCTCTGGGAGGTCGTCTTCTAGGCGCCGTCTTCTCGGCGCCGTCCGGTCCCCGTGCGCCGCTACTCGAGCAGGGCGGCGGCGGCCAGCGACCACAACGGGCCCAGCGCCAGCAGCGTGTCGAGCCGGCGCAGCGCCGGCACC
>JALYMX010000034.1 GCA_030773495.1 Actinomycetota bacterium
TCGTGGTCGACCTGGCTCGGTTCCCGGGACCGACGTCTCGGGGCGAGCTCGTGGTCGGCCACGTGGTCCTCGGCTGCGACTACGGCAAGCAGATCCTTGCTCGTGTCCGGGACGTCTTCGGTGGAGAAATCCGCTCGTTCCGGAGGGTGCTGGACCGCGGCCGACGTGAGGCGCTCCTGCGGATGCAGCAGCAGGCCGACGCGCTGGGCTCCGACCTGGTGGTCAACGTCCGGTTCACCACGGCGATGATGGGATCCAGACTGCTCGCCGCCGAGGTCATCTGCTACGGGACGGCCGTCGTGCGGTGAGCGACCATCTCGCCGACGAGCCGGCGCTCGCGTGGCGACCCGACATCGCAGACGACCGGCAGGAGCGCCTCGCCGCTCGATGTCGCTCGACGCCGGCGTGGCGGCGGTGGGGGGCCATGGGGGTCGCCGCCGTCGTCTCCGGTCCCTTCGCCATCCTCGCCGCCCTGGTCGCGAACAGCACAGGCGGAGCGGGGCTTCTCGTGCTCGTCGTGGTCCTCGCACCGGCGACGGAGGAGGTGCTGAAGGCGAGCGGCGCGCTGCTCGTGGCCGAACGCCGGCCGTGGCTCGTGCCCTCGGGCTGGTCGCTGCCGCTCGTCACACTGGTATCCGGCATCTGCTTCGCCGTCGTCGAGAACCTCTGGTACCTCGAGGTGCTGCTCGATGATCCGAGCGAGACCGTCGTCCGGGTGCGCTGGATCGCCGGCCCGCTTGTGCACGGCGTGTGCTCGACCATCGCGGGACTGGGCGCGAGGAGGCTCTGGCAGAGAACCCTGGCCCGCGGCGTGGGGCGTTTCGGCGACGCCGAGCCGTTCCTCGTGGCGGCTGCCGTCGTACACGGGGGTTGGAACCTCTTGGCCACCCTCGCCTCGGTCGCCGGACGGGTGTTCTGAGGACGGGGCATCCGCTCGACGTCACCTTGCGCCGCGCCTTGGATGACGACGGCGGGACTAGCAGGGCAGGGCCGACGCCCGTCGGCACGACGTTGTCCAGGGTGTGAGCATCGTCGGCCCATGGCTTTCCGAACGACCGTCTCTGGGTGTGGGCGCCACCTGCGTTCTTCCTCGTCTTCTCCATCCTCGTGACTCCCGCTGCACCGGACACGGCGCCCCGGATCTTCTACGGGCTGATGTCGCTGGTGACGGCCTTCTGGTTCACTCGCTCACGCCGCGTCGGTGTCGAGGAGACGACGGAAGGTGTTGCGGTCCGAGGGCAGATCCGTACGCGCCGGTTTTTGTGGTCAGAGCTTGGGGCCGCGCAGGTGGAACCAATGCGGACAGCATCGCCCCTCTACCGGTGGCTCCCTTACTGGCACTGGAACTGGAACGGGAGCCACATGGCCCAGGAGAACGCGAAGGCCGTCACGAAGAACACGACCTCCGACGCCACGTTCCCACCTTTGCGCGCTGAAGAGTGACGTCGTGGGTACGACCGGGCCAGGCAGCTCAATAAGAGGCACCGAAAACAGCGCGTCATGCGTGCGCGCCTCGCGGACGACGATCTCCGTGCATCCGAAGTTACGCTCGACGTGCCCAATCGCGGCGACGATTTTCGTTCGGCTCCGGGACGTCGGCAGCGCGCTGGAACGGCTGGTTCAACCGGCCGGGTCTGGCCGACCCTCCAGGCGGGAGACCAGCGTGCGTAGCACGGCGAGCTCCTGCTCCAGGGTCCGGGCCCCGGCGCGGCTGAGGCTGACCCACGTCTTCGGGCCGCGGCCCTCATAGCCCTTGTGGACCAGGACGAACCGGCGCCCTCGAGCAGACCCATCGCACCGAGTCTGGTACACGTGCGTGGGACGCGCGCACCCGCCTGGTGTCGCCGAGACGATCAGCCACGGCGACGCGAGAGCGCACATCGTGCCCGAACTGGCGCTCGGCCGTCGTCGAGAAAGCCGCTACAGAACCGTGCATCGGGGACGGTCGCAACCACCCCGGGCCTGGTTCAGCGCTCCTCGGGGGTTGCCGACGCGTCGAGGCCCTACGACTAATCGTCCTCCCACTCTGCGACGAGGCGTTGCCGGGATCGGGCAAGAGCCGACAGATCATCCGAGCCGGCGCCGCTCGTTCCAAGGTCGGTGCGAGGCCAACTGCTCGCGCGCGGTGGTCGGGTGCCGACTTGCTGTTGCTGGCGTCGATCAGCGGCGGTGGCGGCGAAG
>JALYMX010000035.1 GCA_030773495.1 Actinomycetota bacterium
GGCACCGGCGCTGCCATCGCGGGCGCCGCGCACCGCGCCGGCGGGCGCCGGCTCCTCGTCCCAGCGACCCCACCCGGGCGTGCGCCGGCGGAACAGCAGCCACCCTCCGCACACCGCCAGGGTGACCAGGGCCGTCATCTGGCTGCCGGTGAGGCCGAGGCGGCGCACGTCCTCGCGGAGGAAGTCCTCGATGATGCGCTGGACGGCGTACCAGGCGGCGAACACCAGGATGAGGAACCCGTCGTAGCGCGGCTGGCGGCGCAGGCGGAGCAGGACGGCGAGCAGCACCGCGGTGAGCATCATGTCGTACAGGGCGGTCTGGTGGACGACTGTGCCCGGGTCGCAGGGCGACGCCGTGTCCACGTTGGCCGGGGGGCACCGGTAGCCGAGGAAGAAGTCCGTCGCTTTGCCCAGGTGATCGCCCACCACCAGGTCGCCGACGCGCCCGACGACCACGCCGAGGGCCATCCCGGGGGCGGCGGCGTCCATGATCTTCCAGAACGACAGGCGCCGGCGGCGGATCTCCGGAAGGGCCAGCAGGATGGCCCCGAAGAACCCGCCGAGCAACGAGATGCCGCCCTTCCAGACCTGCAGCACCTCGAGCGGCGACTCGAAGTCGGAGGCGTGGTTCACCACGTAAGCCAGGCGCGCCCCGATGACGGAGCCGATGGCGGCTCGCGTGAGCAGCGGGTACACGTCGTCGTCGGGGATGCCCTTGCGCCGCGAGGTGGGCAGCATGAGCTGGGCGCCGATGAGGAAGCCGGCGGCGATGCCGATCCCGTGCGGGGAGATCGACAGCGGGCCCAGCTCGATGTGGACGAGCGGGTCGTACGAGATGGCGCCCAGCACGGCCCACGTTCTAGTCGCCGCCACCGCCGCACCGGGACCGTCGCACCCCCTCGCTACGGTGACGGCGTGGACCCGCTCGCCTTCGCCACCGCTCATCAGGCCACCCCGGTGGGCGCCCCACCCCACCGGCTGTTCGCCCGGGAGGCGCGGGAGGAGGCCGAGCACCGCACGCTGGCGCCCGGTGCCACCCGGGCGGTCGGCGCCGGCAACCGGGCCCGCCCCGAGGAGGCCGACGCCCACCGCACCTGCTTCGAGCGCGACCTCGACCGGATCCACCACTCCCGCCCCTTCCGGCGCCTGGCCGGGAAGTGCCAGGTCTTCGTGGCCCCCGACGACGACCACCTGCGCACCCGGCTCACCCATGCCATCGAGGTGGCCCAGGTGGCCGTGGGCATCGCCCGGCCGGCGGGGCTCAACGTGGCCCTCACGGCCGCCGCCGCCACCGCCCACGACTGCGGGCACGGGCCGGCCGGCCACGCCTCCGAGGAGGCCTTCTCGCCGTTCCTCGACGGCGGCTACCACCATGCCGTGTACGGAGCCGACGTGGTGCTGGCCCCGCTCAACCTGTGCGCCGAGACGCTCGATGCCGTGCGCAACCACTCCTGGAACCGCCCGGCGCCGCTCACGGCCGAGGGGGAGGTGGTGGCGTGGGCCGACCGCATCGCCTACGTGTGCCACGACTTCGAGGACGCTGTGCGGGCCGGGATCGTGGCGGCCGACGACCTCCCCGCCGAGGTGGCCGACGTGGTCGGGCGCCGGCGTTCGGCCCAGCTCAACGCCTTCATCACGGCCGTGCTGGCCACCATCGCGGCCACCGGGCGGGTGGGGATGCGGGCGGAGGAGGCGGAGGCGCTGGCCGCCTTCCGGGCGTTCAACTTCGAGCGCATCTACCTGCGGCCGGCGTCGGTGGCCCAGGCCGATCGGGTGGTCGAGCTGCTGCGCGGGCTCGTGGAGTGGTACGCCGCCCATCCCACCGCGGTCGACGACGTCCCGGCCGGCGACCCGCTGACCGCCGCCGTGCGCCACGTGAGCGGGATGACCGACCGCTACGCGCTGCGCATGGCGGTCGAGGTGCTGGGCTGGGACCGCGACAAGCTGCCCCGGGGCGCATAGAGGTTGTTCTCGGCACGCGTCGGCTCGCCATGCGGTCCGATCCGTGCGAGAACGCGAGTTGGCTCACCCCGAGCCCGGGCCGGCCGCCTCGTCGTGCCAGCGGGGGTGGCGGCGCCGGGCCCAGCGGGCGCTCACCCACCCGCCGCGCATGGCCCTCATGGCCTCGCCGTCGCCCAGCGCCTTGACGACGTGGACGGTCACGGTGACGAACAGGGCCAGCGCCACCCAGTCGTGCACGAACGTGGCGCCGGTGCGCCACTCCACCGGGAAGGGCTCGAACCAGCGCATCACCGCCCCGGTGGCCAGCATCACGGGGATCGAGCCGGCGGTGAAGGCGGCGTTGAGCTTTTGCAGCGGGTGGAACTTGCCGAGCCGCACGGCGCGGTCGCGCCCGAGCGAGCGCAGCCAGCGGCTGTCGTGGGCGTCCCAGCGGGCCAGGCGGCCCACGTCGGCCCGCAGGGCGGCGGACCACGGGCCGAGGCGGGCCACCAGCCACGGCACGGGCAGCAGCACGCCGGCCACCACGTGCACAT
>JALYMX010000036.1 GCA_030773495.1 Actinomycetota bacterium
CTGCGGGCCGCCCGCGCCGTCGCCGCCCGGGACCTGGCCGCCTACCAGGCGAGCCTCCCGCCCGACCGCCGCGCCGCAGTGACGCAGGCGGAGCGGGAGCTGGCCGACGCCCGGCATCGGCACCGCCTCGCCCGCCAAGCCCTCGACCAGTGCCGACGCCGGCTCGAGGTGGCGTTCGAGCGGCACTGGGGCCGGCGGAACAAAGAGGCGATGGCGCGAGCGGAGCGGGCGTTGGAGCGCGCCGAGCACGCCCTCGCCGACGCCGCCCGCGCGGAGGACGACGCCAGAGGGCGCCTTGACGCTGAAGTGTCAAACGAGCGTCGGAGGACCAAGGCTTTGGCCGCCACCGGTGCGCAGCGGGCGGAGCTGACCGAGGTGCTGGCCGAGCTCGCCGCCGCCCTCGACGACACCCAAGCGGAGCGGGTGGAGGCGCTCGCCGCCGAGCCCATCATCCCGCCGCATCTGGTCGAGGCGCCCAGCGACCCCCACGCACGTCAGGCCTGGTGCGGCCTCGCCTGGCGCGTCGAGGCCTACCGCGACCGCCCCGACGCCCTCCACGATGAGGCGGACGCCGGCGTCATGGCCGCCATTGGGCCCCGTCCGGGAGCCCGCTGGATGCCCGACGCCGAGTGGGACGACCTGGCCGGCCAGCTGCGCCATCGTCGATCCCTGGTGGCGCTTTCCGCCGGCGCGAACAACGCCGACTTCGACGGCGCATGGGGCGACGCGACGGCATGGGCCGAGATCCTCGAGCAAGCCGAGGCACTCCTGGATGCCCAACGTACGGCGGTGGATCGACGTTTCGCGAGACGGGCATGAGTATCGGTTGGTAGTGCACGTCGCGCTGGGGGTGGCCCCGGTCCCGTTCCGCCTTGCGGGCGACGTTCTGGGTGCATGTTCTGTGCGGAATGGCGTAACTCGTCAGGGCGCAGAACGGCAGCTCTGCGCCCTCGACGGACCCGGGAAGTATCGGCACGTATCGGATGACTTCGGTGGAGCGGCAACCGCCTCGCCCGTACGCGGTCGCTATAGCGCTTGGTCACCTTCCAACGTCGGCGGGCAGCTCCGACCGCGAGAGGATCGCCGCTAGGGGTCGTCAGCTTCCGACTCCCACCCCGTCGGGCCGAACATCGCCCGGTCCGCATCAACGTCCTCTGCAAGAGTCTGGGCGAGGGTGTGAACGACGACGTCCCCGGCATCTTCGTCGGTTCCGTCCCATTCCATTGTCGTGATAGACCCAGTGAAGCGGAAGCTCACCTGCAGCAGCGAGTGTCCGAGAGGCGTCGTCCCCTCTTCGATGCAGAGCATCTCCCGTGCTTCGTCGTACCTATTCGCACTGAGACCGGCGTCCCGCAAGAACCGGCGAACAAACCGATCGGCAAGGTTCGCAGCGAGGTCGGGACGCTGATCGCCAAGCGGCCGGAATGTCGCAGCATTGAAGTCCGCCCACTCCGGATCCGTCTCGTGTGCGGACGTCGCCCACTCGGCCAGTTCATCGGTCACGCGCACGATGTTGCCCCGTTGGGGCGAACTTCGTCACGCAAAATGCGGATGGTACTGCGCCAGCGCGGAGGTGCTCGGGCAGCCGCAGCGCGAGCCTCGACCGAGCACGAGCGTCACATACCCGTCAGCCGAACGACTCTGCTGGCGGCCACGGAGGCTCTTCCATTCAGACTTTGAGTGTCAACGATCCTCCTGTCTCCGGCGAGCGACCGAACTCCCGCCAGCCCCTTGCCCCCGCGAGCTCATCGTCCCTGCTCGCCTGAAAATCCACCACCTCACAAGGGTGGCCAGCGGCATCGATCACCTCGCTCATTAACAACCGTGTCCGGGCAAGTCGACAGCCGCCTACGAGAGACGCCATGGGCGGGCCAGCGCACGCGCCGATAAGAGCACGAGGCGACCGCCGCCCACGGTCTCCGAGAGGACCATCGGCAGGTCGTCCACGCGGAAGGAAACCTCGACCGTCACGCCGCAAGTGTGCACTCCGCGAGACGAAACCCGGGAGCGGCAAGTAATGCCGGATCGCGCTGCCGCCGTCGACGCTGTCGGCCGAGCCGAACAGCCGCCCCGAATGCCCGCGCCGCACTCGTCAGGCGGTCGCGCAGAGTGATCAACCGGTGGCGAGGAAGGACGTCGTTGAGCGGGCGGTGATAGGGCGGTCATGGTGGCGGCGACAAAGCGGCGGGTCACCACGGCCCGAGTAGCACACAAGCTCTCGTTGGTCAGTGTCTCGGCCACCGGCGCGTGGGCTTCCGTCTCTGCAGCCGTTTCCGGAACAGCGACGGAGGTTCGCCGATTTCGATGACATGTTCCGGGTGAAACGGAACTTCGGCACCGAGGACGAGGTAGTGATCGGGAGAGGGTTCGTACGACGCAGGCTCGTTCTCGAGGATGCCGATGTACGTGCCATCCAGAAGAACTTCGGTCACGAGAACCCACATGCGCTCAACCTGTACGCCTACGGCTCCGTCTTCTTCGTATCCTTCCAGGCGGAAGAGCAACTTCGCGTGCTGCCCTACCCGAAGGTGCTCACGGTCGGCTCGCGCTGGGAGCTCGAAGGACTCGCGGTTCGCCGCCTGCCGCGACTCGCCGGACTCAAGCTCCCAGTAGTCGACATCGAGCGACGCCATACGCATGATGGGAAACTTAACGCCGCCGACGACGAGAGGGGATCGATCGCGGCGGGCCCAGGCGGTTGCTCGCACCCCGCACGCCCGCGATCGTCGCGCCGGCGCGCACGGCATGACTCTTGCCGGATCGCGCGTCCAGGTGGCGACGCGGCGGCAAGCGGAACGAGAGCGCAGAGTGCCCGGTCGGCAGCGCGACGGTGCGCGAGACTCGACGACAGAATGGCGGCCGACTGGAAGGCCCTCCACCGTCAACGCTCCGTCTCGCTACGCCCGAGAGTCGCCGCTGTTCGAAATCACGGCGTCTGGTGGTACAACGCCAGCGGCGAGGTGCTCCGCGGCTCTCGCAACCTGCTCTCCGCTCGCTCTCCACCCGACGACACGCCACACGAGGCGCGATCGGTCACTGGCCCGAGCCTCTACCGTCCACGGTCGTCTGAACAGCACGCGTCCCGCGAGACCGACCAGGGCGAGCAGTACGACGACTGCAACGTCGACGACCGCTACGAGCAACGGGACGACGACGAAGATGACGAGGAGGACGGTCAAGATGATGGCGATCGCGGCGACGAGGCCTTCACCGATTACGTCGAGGCAACCGGGGTCGATGTCAGCGGCGTCACCAGCTCGTCGCATCGTCTGCCGGAAGCGGCGATGGAACCTCCCCCAGAGAGATTCGGCTCCCAGGCGGGGCACCCACCTTCGTTGGACGACCCATGTCCTGCCGTCCGGAGCAACGACGGAGCGGGGCACGAGCATGAGGGTACCCAGCCGACGCGACCCTCCGTGAGCGAGATCAGACCCTGATATTGCAGCCGGGTAGGCCATTCCAGCTGGATTGACGCGACAAGTGCCCCGCCACCTGGGACGATGCGAAGCGACAAAACACCGCCCGCCCAGACAGAGGAGCACTTGACGGGTGAAGA
>JALYMX010000037.1 GCA_030773495.1 Actinomycetota bacterium
GGCCAACGCCGCGGTGTCGAGCCCGGTGGGGGCCTCGAAGCGGATGCGGCGCTCCACCCCGCCGGCCCCGCCGGCCGCCAGCTGGGCGGGGGTACCGGCGGCGACCACGCGACCGCGGTCCACGATCACGACGTGGTCGGCCAGGCGCTCGGCCTCGTCGAGCTCGTGGGTGGCCAGCAGCACGCAGGCCCCGCGGTCGCGCAGATCCGACACCACCGAGCGCACCGCCCGCCGCCCGGCGGGGTCGACGCCGGCCGTCGGCTCGTCGAGGAAGGCGACCACCGGCTTGCCCACCAGGGCCAGGGCCAACGACAGGCGCTGCTGCTCGCCCCCCGAGAGCCGGCGCCACGGCGTGGCGGCCACCGCGGTGAGGCCCACCCGCTCGAGGAGGGCGACGGGGTCCTCGGGGTCGTCGTAGTAGGCGGCGAAGAGGCGGAGGGCGTCGAGAGGGCCCATTCCCGGGTACACGCCGCCGCGCTGGAGCATGACGCCCACGCGGGAGGCGAGGGCCGCCCGGTGGGCGACCGGGTCGAGGCCGAGCACCCGGACCCGCCCGGCGCTCGGCCGGCGGTAGCCCTCCAGCGTTTCGATGGTCGACGTCTTGCCGGCGCCGTTGGGCCCGAGCAGGGCCACCACCTGGCCGGCCCCGGCCGTGAAGGACACCCCGTCGACGGCGACCACGTCCCCGTAGCGAACGACCAGGTCGCGCACCTCGACGGCCGCCATGGCGGCGCACGCTACCGTTCCGCCTTCATGATCGACGTTCGCCTCCTGCGCGCCGAGCCGGACGTCGTGAGGGCGGCGCTGGCCCGCAAGGGAGTCGACCCGGCGGAGGTGGACCGGGCCGTCGAGCTGGACGCGCTCCGGCGGGACCTGGCCGGCCGACGCGACGCGGGGCGGGCCCGGGTGAAGGCGCTCTCCCATCAGGTGGCGGCGGCCAAGCGGGCGGGCGACGAGGCCGGCGCCACGGAGCTGGCCGCGGAGAGCCGCCGCCTCGGCGACGAGGAGCGGGCGGTCGACGCCCAGGCCGAGCGCGTCGACGCCCTGCTGCGCGACCTCCTCCTGCGCCTCCCCAACCTTCCCGCCCCCGACGCGCCCGACGGGGCCTCGGCGGACGACAACGTGGTGCTGCGGGTCGAGGACTTCGACCCCGAGCGCTACGGGCCGCACCAGCGGGTGCCGCACTGGGACATCGGCGCCGAGCTCGGCATCCTCGACCTGGAGCGGGCGGCCAAGGTCTCCGGCTCCATGTTCGCCATGTACCGGGGCCTGGGCGCCACCCTGGCCCGGGCCTTGTGCCAACTGGCCCTCGACCACAACGCGGATGCCTTCGAGGAGGTGCGCCCGCCCACGCTGGTGCGCACGGACACGCTCACCGCCACCGGCCAGCTGCCCAAGTTCGCCGACGACGCCTACCACCTCGAGCGCGACGACCTGTGGGCCATCCCAACCGCCGAGGTCCCGCTCACGTCGCTGGCCCGCGACGAGGTTCTCGACGAGGCCCAGCTGCCGCTCCGCCTGATGGCCCACACCAGCTGCTACCGGCGGGAGGCGGGGTCCGCCGGGCGTGACACCCGCGGCCTGCTGCGGGTGCACGAGTTCGACAAGGTGGAGATCCTGGCGCTCACCACGCCCGAACAGGCGCGGGAGGTCCACGCCGACCTGCTGGCCCGGGCCGAGGCCGTGCTCCGGCTGCTCGGGCTGTCCTACCGCGTGCTCGACATCTGCACCGGCGACCTCGGCCAGTCCCACGCCCGCCAGTACGACCTGGAGGTCTACGCGCCGGGCGTCGACCAGTGGCTCGAGGTCTCGTCGGTGTCGTGGTTCAGCGACTACCAGGCCCGGCGGGCCAACATCCGCTACCGCGCCAGCGGCGCCAAGGGCACTGCCCTGGTCCACACGCTCAACGGCTCGGCCCTCGCCGTGCCCAGGGTGTGGGCGGCGGTCGTGGAGGCCAACCGCCAGCCCGACGGCTCGGTGCGCTTCCCCGACGTGCTGCTGCCCTACCTGCGGGGCCACGCCGTGATCCCGTCACCCGCCCCGGGGTGAGGGCCGAGAAGCATCGGTGAGCGCCGCGCTTCCCCAGCGTCTCGCGGGACCCGACCCGTTCGGCCTCGGGACGGGCGCGTCCCCTGCTCGTCGCCGCCGCCCTCGACGTGGCGCCGGCGCGCCCCAGCGCCCGAGCCCAGGCAAGAAGCGGCTCAGCCGGCCCCGCGCGACGTAGGCGTCGTATCACGATTCGATTCAGCAGGGATCGGAGCGCATCGACGGCGCGCCGGCGGGGAAGACGCACAGCGCCTCCGAGGGTCTGCCCGCTTGCGATATCTCTCTCTGCGGCCGCGGGACTGCGGGCGCGAGGGCGGCCAAGTTGGGCCGCAGCGTGGGCGGGGCCAGGTTCTCCTGTCCCCACGGCAGAACCGGGTTAGAGCCTCCGCCTCTGCCTGGTCGACGTCGCTCGTGTGCGGGAGCGACGGCTCTCAGGTCGGACTCCTCCTGCGTCTGCTCCTCCGGGGCATCGAACGGTAGGGCTCGGAGAAGGGCTGTTCCTCCGCCATCAGGCAGGCAATGTTCCGCCGGCCGGCCGCGTCGGGGACGCCCCGCCGCGGGGTGGCGATTTCGCCTCCGCCAGCGTCGACGCCAGGGCCAGCACCTGGTCGCGCAGCTGGCTCGCCCAGGGCTCAGGAAGCACCCCCCCTTCCTCGATCGCCGCGAAGCGAGCCGGGCAGTTCTGCCTGCCGTACTCCACGCCCGGGGGTCCCGCACGTCCAACGCGCCGAGCGGGCGCCCTGATCCCTCACACCACGCTCACTATCGCCCTCGCAGTCCGAGGGACCGGCAAGAAGGGCATCGAACGAGAGTTGCTCATCGCTGTCCGCGGGCGGTTCGCCCCGGCACAGCCCGTTCGTAAACGGGCGACCAGGCCGCACGGAATACCAGTCCGGAGCCCGGGCGTGTCCATTGACACCGGGACGGGTCATCAAGGGCGAGGGTGCGCGACAGCTCGCGCCCGAACGGTAGGTCGGCTCGCCCGGGCGTTCGCGGTCTCACAGGCACGAGCGAGACCATGGCCTCCGCCGATCCCAGCACGACCACGAGCTCCGTTCCTCACCGCCACCCGTCCCGTCCCGGCCCGGTGTCGCCCGCCAGCGAGAAGGGACCACCCTTTCGCCAGTGGCATGGGACCACCCGTCGGCCCTCCGCCACCGTCGACGCGGCGATGATGGCGACGGGCGGCGGGACGGTCAGGTGCGACGTCGACGCCGGGGGCTGCGGTGTGACCGTCGACGGGGTCACTGGCGTCCCCGGGGTCGGCCGCTGGCGATGTCGGTAGCTGTCGCCGTCGAGGACGAGCTCATAGGCGGCGGACTGCAACCGGTCGATGGCTGACTGGAACCGCATGCACGGTTCGATTGGGGGGGAGATGGAGGAGGAGCCAGCAATGGCAGCCGGTGGAGGTTCTCCGGCCACCGAGAGACCTGACGCGTGAGTAGGCCGCGAATATGCTGCCGTCGTCTATGCCTCGCACTTCCCCACGCACCGGATCTCGCCCACGCGGGCGCCCGAAGGCGGAACTGATCCTGAGTGCCGAGGAGCGGGCCGTCCTCGAGCGGCTGACGAACCGGCGCAAGACCTCACAGGCGCTCGCCCTGCGAGCCCGCATCATCCTCGCTGCGGCCAGCGGCGCCACCAA
>JALYMX010000038.1 GCA_030773495.1 Actinomycetota bacterium
GGCGTGGGCCGCCCGGTCGCGACGGGCCCACCGGCGCGAGGGCCAGGCGCTGTTCGGCATCGTGCAGGGCGGCGTGGACGAGGCGCTGCGGAGCGAGAGCGCCCGGCGCACCGTCGACGTTGGGTTCGACGGGTACGCCGTGGGCGGGCTGTCGGTGGGGGAGGGACGGGGGGAGATGCTGGGCGCCCTGGCCGCCGCCGTGGCCGAGCTCCCGGCCGGCGCCCCCCGCTACCTCATGGGCGTGGGCGACCCCCTCGGCCTGGTGGACGCGGTGGCCCTCGGCATCGACATGTTCGACTGTGTGCTGCCCACCCGCCTGGCCCGCCACGGGACGGTGCTGACCGGCGAGGGGCGGGTGCACCTGCGCAACGCCGCCTTCGCCCGCGACGACCGCCCCCTCGACCTCGCCTGCCCCTGCCCGGTCTGTGGCCGCTGGTCACGGGCCTACCTGCGCCACCTGCTGCGCAGTGCCGACCCGGGCGCCGCCCGCCTGCTGACCATCCACAACCTGGCCTGGACGTTCGCCCTGCTCGCCCGGACCCGGGCCGCCGTCGCCACTGGGTGCCTCGGTGGGGTGCGGGCGGAGGTGGCCGCGGCCTGGGGCGCGACCTGCTGAAACCCGCCGACCCCGCGCTACGCTTGCCGACCGCCCCGTTGCCGCGAGACAGGCTCACGCATGGCGCAACTCCTCTTTCCTCTCATCGTCCTCGGACTCATGTGGGTCCTGCTGATCCGCCCGCAGCAACAACGGGTCCGCCGCCAGCAGGAGCTGGTGGCTTCGCTCGCCGTGGGCGACGAGGTGATCACGGCCGGAGGCATCCTGGGGAGGATCGTCAGCCTCGACGAGGACGAGGTCCATCTGGAGGTGGCGCCGCGCGTGGTGATGCGCTTCGTCCGCGTCGCCGTCAACGCACGGCTGGGCGACGACGCACGGGTGGGCGACGACGCACGTGGTGACGGCGCCCACGCCCTGGAGACGGGCCCGGCCGACGAGGGTGCCGAGTAGTGCGCCGAGGTCTCGTCGTCTCCCTGCTGCTCATCGTCCTGCTGGCCGCCGGCGCCGTCGGCGGGACGATGCTGGCCGGCAACTCGCCCCAGCTCGGCCTCGACCTCCAAGGCGGCGCCTCCGTGGTGCTGCGCCCGAAAGGCGAGGCCGCCTCGGGCACGCTCAACCAGTCCATCGAGATCATCCGCAACCGGGTCGACGCCCTCGGGGTGGCCGAGCCGGAGATCAGCCGCCAGGGCGAGAACATCATCGTCGAGCTGCCGGGCGTGAAGGAGCACAAGCGGGCGCTCGAGATCGTGGGCCAAACGGCCGAGCTCCGCCTGCGCCCGGTCCTGGAGGCGCTCCCGGCCAGCGAGACGGCGCCGGCCAGCACCACTACGGTGCCCGCCAACACGGCGACCTCGGTCCCCGCCGACACGGCGACCTCGGCGCCCGCCGAGCCAACCACGACGACCACCACGGCGCCGGCCGCCGCCGGCGTCAAGAGCACCCCCCGGGAGGAGGACAAGCCCGAAGCTGTGGTCGTCCTGCCCGAGATCGTGAACGGGGAGGTCAGGGCCCGGTACCGACTGGGGCCGGCGGAGGCGACCGGGAAGGTCATCAAGAGCGCCCGGGCCCAGTTCGACGGGACCCAGGGATGGACCGTCAACTTCACCCTCACCAAGGACGGGTCGAAGCAGTTCGACGAGCTGGCGGCCAGGAACGTGGGCCGCCAGGTGGCCATCGTCCTCGACGGCGTGGTCAAGTCCGCCCCCACCATCCAGGAGGCCAGCTTCGGCGGCAACGGCGTCATCAGCGGGGCGTTCACCGAGCGCGAGGCCAAGGACCTGGCCCTGGTGCTGCGCTACGGGTCGCTGCCGGTGGAGTTGCAGCCGGAGACGGTGCAGACGGTGTCGCCCAGCCTGGGGAAGGACTCGCTGCGGGCCGGGGTGGCTGCCGGCCTGGTGGGCCTCGGCCTGGTGCTGCTCTACATGATCCTGTACTACCGGGCGCTGGGCCTGGTGGTGGTCCTCGGGCTCATGGTGTGGGCCGCGCTGATGTGGTCCATCGTCTCGCTTCTGGGCGAGACGAGCGGGCTGGCCCTGAGCCTGGCCGGCGCCGTGGGCATCATCATCTCCGTCGGCGTCACCGTCGACTCCTACGTGGTGTACTTCGAGCGCCTGAAGGACGAGGTCCGGGCCGGCAAGTCCATCCGCTCCTCGGTCGACCGGGGGTTCAGCCGGGCCTTCCGCACCATCCTCGCCGCCGACATCGCCTCGTTCATCGGCGCCGCCCTGCTGTACCTGCTCACCGTCGGCTCGGTGCGGGGGTTCGCCTTCTTCCTCGGCCTGTCGACGATCCTCGACATCGTGGTGGCCTACTTCTTCACCCGGCCGCTCGTGGTCCTCCTCGGGCGGAACCGGGTGTTCACGGAGGCCCGGTGGCTGGGCGTGGCTCGAGGGCTGGCCGCCGCGCCGGCCGGGGGAGCGTGACGGTGGCCGCGGGCAAGCGCTCGATCTGGCAACGGCTGTACCACGGCGAGACCTCCATCGACTTCATCGGCCGGCGCCGCCTCTGGTTCGCCCTGTCGGCCCTGGTGATCGCCCTCGGCGTGGTGTCGCTGTTCGTGCGGGGCCTCAACTTCGGCATCGACTTCACCGGCGGGACGGTGTGGCAGGTGGAGGCGCGCGACGTCTCCGTGGGCGAGGCGCGCGACGCCCTCGGTCCCGTCGGCCTGGCCGACGCCGAGATCCAGATCGTGGGCGGCAACACCCTCCGCGTGCAGGCCGACGTCGACGAGGACGAGCGCCGCGACGACGTGTCCGCCCGGCTGGCCGAGTTGGCCGGGGTGGCTCCCGAGCAGGTGAACGTCAACCAGGTGGGCCCGTCGTGGGGGGAGGACATCACCGAGAAGGCCCGCCGTGCCCTGATCTTCTTCCTGCTCGCCATCACCGCCTACATCACCCTGCGCTTCGAGTGGAAGATGGCGCTCGCCACGTTGGCGGCGCTGTTCCACGACATCCTCGTCACCGTCGGGGTGTTCTCCCTGTCGGGGTTCCAGGTCACGCCGGCCACCGTGATCGCCGGGCTCACCATCCTCGGCTACTCGATCTACGACGGCATCGTGGTGTTCGACAAGATCGAGGAGAACACCCGCGGCCTGGCGTCGTCGGGTCGCATGACATACGGCGACATGGTGAACCTGTCCCTCAACCAGGTGCTCATGCGTTCGCTCAACACCTCGATCACCGCCCTGCTGCCGATCCTCTCGCTGCTCATCGTCGGTGGGCGCCTCCTCGGCGCCACCACGCTCGAGGACTTCGCCCTCGCCCTCCTCGTCGGCCTCGCCGCCAGCGCCTACTCGTCGATCTTCATCGCCTCGCCCCTGCTCGCCATGCTGAAAGAGCGCGAGCCGCGCTACGCCTCGATCCGCCAGCGCGTACTGGCCAGGGGCCCCGCGGCCCCGCTCACGCCGGCGGCCGCCGCCGCCGGCGGC
>JALYMX010000039.1 GCA_030773495.1 Actinomycetota bacterium
CCACTCCCCCACCCAGCACGGCCACCGGTGCCGGCACGCCGGGCAGCGGCCGGCGCACGGCGTGGAGCTGGGCCCGCACGTCGTCGTCGGTGTCGAACAGCTTGCCGCCGAAGGCCCCCACCTGCACGTAGTCGGCGCCGGCCAGGCGGGTGAGGGCGGCCAGCACCGCTCCCGTGGCGCCGTAGCGCTCGTTGCGGGCCGAGGGCCCCGAGCCCACGCGATGAGCGAACACCGGGACGCCGAGGTCGGCGTGGCGCAGCGCCCGCACGGCGTCGAGGCCCTGGGCGAAGGCGTTCACCATCACCCCCGTGGCCCCCAGCTCGACGACCCGCCGGGCCCGCGCCACCAGGTCCTCCGTGGGGCCGGTCACGTTGGCGCAATAGACCACCGACGGGTCGAGCGCCGCGGCCACCGCGGCCACCCGCTCCTCGAGGGGACACCAGGGCGGGTCGCCCATCAGCTCGTCGTCCTTCACCAGGCGGGCGCCGCCAGCGGCCAGGGCGGCCGCCACGTCCGCCACCTCGCCGGGCGTCAGGCCGAGGGACGGCTTGACGATGGCGCCGACACCCACGTCGTCGGGGGCGGCGAAGGCCGGCCCGGGGAGCCAACCGGGCGGGAGCGACAGATCGACCAGGCGGCACCGGGTGAACGAGCGGTCCTCCATCCCCTCGCCGGCGACCAGGGCGGAGACGAGCATGGGCAGGTTGCGGCCCCAGTTGGCGGCGGGGAACTCGAGCACGGCCCGGCCGCCGCCCTCGGACACCACCCGCCCGCGCACGAAGTCGGGGCCCTCGCGCATGCCGAGCGAGGCCTCGAGGGCCAGTGCCTCGGCCGAGCCGGCCGGCTCGAGCTCGTAGGTGGCCAGCACGGCGCCGTGCCCGTCGTCGCCCACGACCGGCGCCTCACCTCGTGGGGTCAGGTGCCGACGGTCCAGGAGGAGAGGTACTCCTCCTGGGCGGGGGTGAGCCGGTCGATGGCCACGCCCATGCTCTCCAGCTTGAGGCGGGCGATCTCCCGGTCGATCTCCACGGGGACGTCGTAGACCCGCGTGTCCAGGGCGCCGGCGTTGCGCACCACCCACTCCGCCACCAGCGCCTGGTTGGCGAAGCTCATGTCCATCACCGCCGCCGGATGGCCCTCGGCGGCCCCGAGGTTCACCAACCGGCCGTCGGCCACCACGAGCACCCGCCGCTCCCCCCGCGGCCCGCCGCTCACCACGAACTCCTCGACCGAGGGTCGCACCGGGCGGCGGGCGCCGGCGGCCAGGTCGGCCAGGGCCACCAGGTCGATCTCGATGTCGAAGTGGCCGGAGTTGGCGAGGATGGCGCCGTCGCGCATCTGCTCGAAGTGCTCGCGGCGCAGCACGTCGCGGTTGCCGGTGACCGTGATGAACACGTCGCCCTCGGGCGCCGCCTCCTCCATCGAGACCACTCGGAAGCCGTCCATCACCGCCTCGAGGGCCCGGAGCGGGTCGACCTCGGTGACGTAGACCTGGGCCCCCATGCCCCGCGCCCGGCTGGCCACGCCCTTGCCGCAGAACCCGTAGCCGGCCACCACCACCCGCTTGCCGGCCAGCAGGACGTTGGTGGCCCGGATGATGCCGTCGAGGGTGGACTGGCCGGTGCCGTAGCGGTTGTCGAACATGTGCTTGGTGTCGGCGTCGTTCACGGCGACGATCGGGTAGCGCAGCGCCCCGTCGACCTCCATGGCCCGCAGCCTGATGACACCCGTGGTGGTCTCCTCCGTCCCGGCCACCACCTCGCCGACCTGGTCGGGGCGGGTCTGGTGCAGCCGCGACACCAGGTCGCAGCCGTCGTCCATGGTGAACTGGGGGTGCTGGTCGAGCACGGCGTCGATGTGGCGGAAGTACGTCTCGGTGTCCTCGCCCCTGACGGCGAACACCGACATCCCCTCGTCGCGGACGAGGCTGGCGGTGACGTCGTCCTGCGTGGAGAGCGGGTTGGACGCGCACACGTTCACCGACGCCCCGCCGGCCTGCAACGTCCGCAGCAGGTTGGCCGTCTCGGTGGTGACGTGGAGGCAGGCGGCGACGGCCAGCCCCTCGAGCGGCCGCTCCTTGGCGAAGCGCTCGCGGATGGACGCCAGCACCGGCATGTGGGTATCGGCCCACTCGATGCGCTGGCGGCCGAGGTCGGCGAGGGAGGGGTCGGCGATGTCGTGAGCCACGGGGTCAGCCTTCCTGGAGACGTTGCTTGATCTCGTCGAGGGTGGGGACGGGCCCCGGGTCGATGCCCTCGCGAGCGGCCATCTCGAGCGACACGAAGTCGCCCACGAGGATGAGGTCGAGGAGTTGGGCGAGGTCGCCGTCGCCCTCGGCGCGCACCTCCTCGATCCCGGCCACCACCTCGCGCACCAGCTCGGCGGTCAGCTCGAAGCGTCGGGTGACCTGGGGGTGCTCGCTGTCGTGACGCAGGGCGACGATGGTGAGCAGCTGGCGGGTGACGTCGCCGTGCTGGCCCCAGCCCTGCAGCTCGTTGTGGCACAGCTCGGGGTGGACGGCCCAGAACGCCGGCGACTTGGCGTTCTCGTTGATCTGCGTCTTCCACCGCTGGGCGGCGGCGGCCCCGAGCGCCCCCGAGGAGTGCACCAGCGGGACCGTGCGCCCGATGCGGC
The DNA here is from genome assembly GCA_030773495.1 of Actinomycetota bacterium. Lineage (GTDB taxonomy): Bacteria > Actinomycetota > Acidimicrobiia > Acidimicrobiales > JALYMX01. The sequence continues at coordinate 2,635 of JALYMX010000039.1, forward strand.
GGGCCAGCTCGACGGCCTGGCTGCGCTCGGACACGAGCTCGTCGCGCCGGCGCTTGAGCTGCTCGACGGCCAGGTCGATCCACTGCCTGGCCCCGGGGAACAGGCCGACGTGCTCGAGGACCACCAGCGGCGGGATGGCCATGGCGCCCAGGGCGGTGCGGGGCTGGGGCAGGCCGGCGGGGACGTTGACGACCGCCGACCCCCACGACGAGGCCAGCTTGCCCAGCTCGCCCCCGGCCGTGACGGCGACCACCCGGGCGCCCTGCACGGCGGCCTCGCCGGCCGCCTCGACGGTCTCCTCGGTGTTGCCGGAGAAGGAGATGGCGAACACCAGCGAGCCGTCGCCCACGAAGGCGGGAAGGGTGTACGACTTCACGACCACCACGGGCACCGACATGAAGGGCCCGGCCGTGGCCAGGAGGATGTCGCCGGCCACACCGCTGCCGCCCATGCCGAGGACGACCACGTTCTCGATCTCGGAGCGGTCGGGAAGCCCGTCGAGGCCGCTGGCCTCCTCGACGGCCCGCTCCACCTGCTCGGGTAGGCCGGCGGTGGCCCCCCGGATGCCGGCGGTGTCGAGGGCGGCCACCCGACTCACGAGCCGGCCTCGAAGGTCGGCGAGATCCCCTCGGCGGCCGCCTTGGCCAGCAACCGCTCGTGCTCGTCGTCGCCCACCGTCTCGGCCTCGTCGATGAGCATGACGGGGATGTCGTCGCGGACGGCGTAGCGCCGCTTGAGGCGGGGGTTGTACAGGGCCTGCTCGTCCTCGAAGTACAGCAGCGGCCCCTTGTCCTCGGGGCAGGCCAGGATCTCCAGCAGCTGGGGGTCGAGGGCCACGTCAGGCGCCTTCCCCGGTGCCGCGGATCAGGGCCAGGACGTCGCCGACGCGGTCCCGGCAGCTCTGGCGCGTCGCCGCCTCCAAGTTGAGCCGCAGGAGCGGCTCGGTGTTCGACGGGCGCAGGTTGAACCACCAGTCGCCGTAGTCGACGGTGAGGCCGTCGGACCGGTCGACCACGGCGTCGGCGTGCACCGCGGCCACCCGTTCGATCACCGCCGCCGGGTCGTCGACCACGGTGTTGATCTCGCCCGAGGCGGCGTAGCGCTCGAACGGGCGCCGCAGCTCCGAGAGCGGCTGGTCGGCCCGGCTGAGCAGCTCGAGCAGGAGGAGGGCGGCGATGAGCCCCGAGTCGGCCCGGAAGTTGTCGCGGAAGTAGTAGTGGCCCGAGTGCTCCCCGCCGAACACGGCGTTGGTCTCGGCCATCACCGTCTTGATGAACGAATGACCGACCCGGGTGCGCACCGGTGTCCCGCCGTTCTCGGCGATCACCTCGGGGACCGCCTTCGAGCAGATGAGGTTGTAGATGACCGCCGAGCCGGGGTGCTTCTCCAGCATGGCCTTGGCCACCATGGCCGTGGTGGTCGACCCCGACAACGGCTCCGCCTTCTCGTCCACGAGGAACACCCGGTCGGCGTCGCCGTCGAAGGCCAGCCCCACGTCGGCGCCCGACTCCAGGACGCGGGCTTGGAGGTCCTTCAGGTTCTCCGGCTGGATGGGGTCGGGCGGGTGGTTGGGGAACGACCCGTCGAGCTGGCCGAACAGCACCTCGACCCGGAACGGGAGGGCTTCGAACACCGGCGGCACCACGAGCCCACCCATCCCGTTGCCGGTGTCGGCCACGACGGTGAGTGGGCGCAGGGCGGTGAGGTCGACGAAGGACCGCACGTGGGCGGCGTACTCGTCGAGCAGGTTCGCCTTGGTGACCGCCCCGTGCGTGGCGGCGGGGGGCGGGGGATCCGCCGTGAGGGCCTTCACCTCGGCGAGCCCGGTGTCCTGGCCCACCGGCCGGGCCCCGGCGAGGCACAGCTTCACGCCGTTGTACCGCGCCGGGTTGTGCGAGGCGGTGAACATGGCGCCGGGGGCGTCGAGGCGACCCGAGGCGAAGTAGAGCAGGTCGGTGGAGCCGAGCCCGAGGTCGACCACGTCGGCGCCCTGCGACGTGACGCCGTCGATGAAGGCGGCGGACAGCTCGCGCCCCGAGGTCCGCATGTCGCGGGCCACGAGGACCTGCGGCGTGCTGGCCACCCGGGCGAAGGCGGCGCCGATGCGCCGGCACACCTCGGCGTCGAGCTCGTCGGGGACGATGCCCCGCACGTCGTAGGCCTTGAAGATGGCGTCCAGCGGGGCCATGTCCGGGGCAGCCTAGCGGCGCGGTCGCCGGCCGTCCCCTTGGGCAATAGTGGAACGTGCTCCCGCGCCCGGACCAATGCCCGTGATCTCGATCGTCATGCCGGCGCACAACGAAGCCGACTTCCTCGACGCGTCGGTGCGGGCCGTGGTCGCCGGCCTGCGAGGGTCCCAGCCCGACGGCGAGGTGGTGGTGGTGGAGAACGGCTCCACCGACGCCACGGTCGCCGTCGCCGAGCGCCTGGCCGGCGAGCTCCCCGGCGTGAAGGTGCTGTCGCTGCCCAGGCCCGACTACGGGGCCGCCCTGCGGGCCGGGTTCCTCGCCGCCCAGGGCGACATCGTCGTCAACTTCGACGTCGACTACTACGACATGGACTTCCTCGACGCCGCCGTCGCCCTCATCCGCCGGCCCGGTGGGCCGGACGTGGTGGTCGGGAGCAAGCGGGCGGCCGGCTCGAGCGACGAGCGGGCTCTGCCCCGCCGGCTCATCACGGCGGCGTTCGCCCTCGTGCTGCGCCGCGGCTTCGGCCTCGGCGTGTCCGACACCCACGGCATCAAGGCCATGCGCCGCGAGCCGCTGCTACCCCTCGTGTCGCGCTGTCGGGTCGCGACCGACCTTTTCGACACCGAGCTCGTCCTGCGAGCCGAGCGGGCCGGCCTCGACGTGACCGAGGTCCCCGTCGCCGTCCGGGAGTCCCGGCCCTCGCGCACCTCGATCTTCCGCCGCGGCGTGCGCTCGGTAGGCGGGCTGGCGCGGCTGCGGCTCGCCCTCTGGCAGGACCGGGTCTGACCCGTCCGACACGACGCCTGCCCGGCCCGGGTCGAGCTCGTCCCCGCCGGACGGGTCGGGCGCCGGCGCCCAGCGGCGCCGGGCCAGGAGCACGAGGACGACGAGGCCCAGGGCGGTGAGGGCCCACCCGATCCGGTCGACCGGCGTCGTCCCGTACCGCAGCTCCACCGACGTGGAGGTGGGCACGACCACCATGAGGTTGGGGGTGACGCGCCACGGCCCGCGCGCCCCAGAGACCTCCCAGTTGGGGAAGTACGACGCCTTGACGAACACGGGGGAGCCCGGCCGGTCCACCCGGAACGCGATGCGGTCGTCGCCCACCCGCACCGACGAGACGCGGGCGGGCTCCACGGGCGTCACCGGGGGGTCGGCAGGGGCGCCCCGCACGCGGCGCCACTCGTCCGGTCCGTCGGCGGCCAGCGGCACCTTCCAGCGGGAGGGGTCCTGGAACCACGCCGTCGAGACCTCGAGCCACGCCTTCTCGCCGCTGCCGACGCCGGTCATCACGACCGGCTCGGCGGTGAGCGGGGCGACCAGGCCGGAGCCGGCCACCTCGTAGATCTCCCAGCTCCGCTGGCCCGGGCCTTGCGGGTAGTTCGGGTAGCTGACGGGGAAGGGCGCGGTGGAGGCGACGAGGCGCAGGTCGGGGTGGGCGGCGGCCGCCGCCTTGGACTCCGCCGTGAAGGCCATGTAGTAGCGGGCGCCGAGCAGCTGGAGGTGGCGTACGCCTATCCCCACGTCGAAGTCCCGGTACGGGAGGTTGCGCTGGGGGCGCGAGGCCCGCCGCGACAGCTCCGACGCCGACATGAAGTGGTACGGGGTGGTGGCCGACGACTCGAAGTACAGGCCCTCCATGGAGCCGATGCACCCGTCGGTCCAGTAGGGCAGGAGCATCAGGGCGAGGGGCGTCCCCAGCTGGTCGAGCTCCGGCTCGTACTCCCAGTGGGCGCGCCCACAGCCGACCGTCCGGCCCACCTCGCCCATGGTGGCGACCACCTCGCGGTACTCGGGATACGACGCCTTTCGCTCGTAGCCGCTGAAGTTCCACCTGACCCAGTCGGGGATGTAGCTGCGGTCGGTGGTGTCAAACGGGAGCGGCTCGAGCACCGAGAGGCGCAGCGGGAGCCCCACGAACACGAGCGTGACGGCCCCGGCGGCGAGCGGCACGGTCGTGGTCGCCGCCCGTCGCACGCCCGCGGCACGGTCGTCTCGGGCCAGGCGGGCGAGCCCCCAGGCCACCGACGCCACGGCCAGGCCGGCCAGGAGGTACAGGCACAGGAACCAGAAGGGGAGGAGGCGGGGATTCCAGATCTTCCCCTGGGGCGCCAAGCGGAAGGCGACGGCCGACAGCACGGCCATCACGGTGAGGAAGGTGCCGGTGCGGCAGCGCCGCCACGCAGCGATCACGACGCCCACGGCGGCGAGGATGACCAGCTGGCGCAGGTAGGGGAGCTTGGACGCGGGCGGGAACAGGTTCTCCCGGTAGGCGGTGATCTTCTCGTAGCCCATGTCGTTGGTGAACGGCAGGCGCACCACGAACGGCAGGGCCCAGAAGGCGGCGAGCAGCCCGGCCACCGCCCCGACGGTCACGGTGTGGCTGAGGCGGCGGGCCGAGGGGCGCAGCAGGGTCAGCACGAGGGCGCCGGCCACGGCGAAGAACGTCGGCACCACGTGCGACATGAGGGTGAGGGCGAGCAGGCCGGCGGCCAGGGCACGGTGGCGCCCGGTGGTGAGCCCGCGGGCCAGCACGCCGAGGAAGACCAAGGCCAGCGACAGGCTGATCGAGTAGGAGTACTCGCCGGCCAGGGTGGAGGCGATGTTCCCGCCGTAGATCGAGAAGCTCCTGTCGAACAGGAACGGGACGGTGGCCACGGCCAGGCAGGCCGGGCCGGGGGCGGCCAGCCCCGCGAGGCGCCCGAACGCCCAGGCGGCCACCGGGAGGCTCACCAGGCCGGAGACGCTCACCAGCTTGAAGGCGACCTCGTAGGACAGGCCGAGGAAGTCGAGGAGGACGATGAGCAGGCTGGGGAGCGGGAAGTAGAACGTCGGGAAGGCGAAGCCGGCGTACCAGTCGGGCGCCCACCCGGTGATGCGGCCCTTGGGCAGCAGGTGGTCCCGCATGAACGCCGGCCCCCACACATGGGCCCCCATGTCGCCGCCGTTCGGGGTCGTCGAGGCGAACAGCAGCCCCGGCTGCATCTGAACGAAGACGAACAGCGCCGCGCCGGCGACGGCGACGAAGGTCGCGAGCGAGCTGGCGGAGATCCGTCGCACGACCCTCCCATGTTGCCCGAAGCTCGGCGATGGCCGCGGTCGGCCCCTCCCGGCCAGGGCTGCGCTGCTCAGCGGGCGGAGGCCAGCGCCAGCACACCCTCGAGGCGCAGCGAGCGACCGTCGCTGGCCCACCACCGCGTGTCGCAGCCCGAGCAGCTGCGCATGGTCACCTCACGCTTGCCCACCGTGAGCACGATCTCCACCAGCCCCGACACCTTGCAGTTCGGACAGCTCATCCGACGCTCCTCCCCCTTGCTGGCCCCGTTGCCCCTCGTTCTCTCGGCAGGACGGGGGGCGCGCTTGAGGGGCCGATGGCTCAACCGAGGGCGACGAGCAGCACGACCGTGGTGGCGTTGAACGCCATGTGGGCGACGATGCTCGGCCCGAGACGGCCGGCCCGCTCGGCGAGGACGCCGAGCACGACGCCGAAGGCGACGAGGCCGAGGAGCTGCACCGGCTGGAAGTGGGTGATGCCGAACACCACCGAGGACACGGCGATCCCCCAGCGGGGCCCGTGACGGCCGCTGACGGCCCGCTGGAGCAGGCCGCGGAAGAACAGCTCCTCGGCCAGGGGCGCTCCCACCACGATGCAGAGGGCGAGAACGGCGATGCCGGGCCCCTCGGCCAGGCCGGTGACCTCCCTCGCCTCCTCCGAGACGTCCACGTCGACGTCGAAGAGGCTGAAGGGCAGGTACAGCAGCGGCACGAGGATGAGCTGGCAGGCCACCCCCACCGCCAGCCCGCGGGCCACGTCGGCCCGCTCGAGGCGAAGGCCGAGGTCGGCGGCGAGGTTCCCGGTGCCCTTGCGCCGGCTGACCAGCACGGCGGAGCCGACCAGCCCCGTCCACTGGCCGAGCAGGGCGGCGACCGTGAGCCCCAGGGTGACCTCCTGCTCCCCCGACACCCCGACCCACACGGCGCCGGCCACCGTGGAGAGGACGAAGGCGGCGGCGAACCCGGCGGCGGCGTGGCCCACGTTCCACGCGGGGGCCTGGCGGAGCGGCGCCTCGGGGGGGTCGCCGACGGCGGGCTGGTCGGTCATGGGCGGTGGCCCCTCAGCGCCCGCACGGTGCGGCAGGCGTCGCGCACGAGGCGGGGCAGCGCCGTGGGCGAGCGGCCCGGCACCTTGCAGCACGAGGAGTTCCCGGAGACGTGGGCCATGGCGGAGAGCCGGCGAAGCGGCGGCCGCCAGCCTACGGGTTCGCCACCTCCGGAAGCGACGCGGGCGATTCTCTTCCCGTTCACCACCGCGGGCGGGGGCCAGACGGGAAGAGAACGGCTCGCTGCCGCGGCGGCGCCGCCGGATCGGGGTCAGACGGCGAGCGGCGGGCGCAGCGGGATGATCGGGGTGCGGCGGTCCTCCCGGGCCCAGCCGACGGGCACCCGCAGCGCGTCGGCGTGCGCCGCGCACAGCCCCCACGCGGCGGCGGCGTCGGGCTCGTCGCCCGGGCTGTCCAGCCATACGGTGCGCGTGGCGTAGTGGTACGTCATGGTGGCGCTCGCCGTCTCGGCGCACCCCGGTCGGGCGCAGTGGCGCGTATCCATGCCGTCGACGGTACCGCCCTTCCGCCTCGCCGCCGCGGATGACCGGCGCACAGCGGCGGGCCCGCCCCTGCTCCTGAAATGCCCGCGCCCCGCCTAGCATTGACCCATGAGTCGCCAACCCGGGGACCTCCGTCCCGGCCGTCCCGACCGCCCGCTCGGTCCCGGCGGCCCGGGCCAGGAACCGACGTTCCGCTGGGCCATGATCGTCCTGTTCGGACTCGTCGTCGCCGTCCTCGTCCTCCCCCCGTTGTTCGGCAGCGCCTCCCGCACCGAGATGAGCTACGGCGAGTTCGTGCGCAAGGCCAACGAGGACAAGGTGGCCGAGGCCACGGTCAACAACGACACCGGCCGCGTTGACGGCGAGCTCACCGACGGCACCCGCTTCACCGTCGACGGGCCGCGGCCGCTCCCCGACGCCGACGCCGCCATCCTGCGGGAGAAGGTCGACAAGCTGCGCTTCGACAACTCCCAGCCCAACTTCTTCGCCTCGCTGCTGCCGCTGCTGCTGCCGGTGGGCCTGCTCATCGGGTTCTTCGTGTGGATGAACCGCCGGGCCCAGGGCCAGATGACGGGGATCATGTCGATCGGGCGGTCGAAGGCGAAGGTGTACACGACCGAGCGCCCGAAGACGACGTTCAATGACGTGGCCGGCTACGAAGGCGTCAAGCAGGAGATCCGCGAGGTCGTGGACTTCCTCAAGTCCAAGGAGCGGTTCAAGGAGATCGGCGCCCGGATCCCCAAGGGCGTGCTCCTCGTGGGCCCGCCGGGCACCGGCAAGACGCTGCTGGCCCGAGCGGTGGCCGGCGAGGCAGGGGTGCCGTTCCTGTCGGTCACCGGCTCGGACTTCATGGAGATGTTCGTGGGCGTGGGCGCCTCACGGGTGCGCGACCTGTTCCAGACGGCGCGCAAGCAGGCGCCGGCCATCATCTTCGTCGACGAGATCGATTCCATCGGGCGCAAGCGGGGCGCCGGGCTCGGCGGGGGCCACGACGAGCGGGAGCAGACGCTCAACCAGATGCTCTCGGAGATGGACGGCTTCGAGACCACCGAGGGCCTGGTGATGATGGCGGCCACCAACCGCCCCGACATCCTCGATCCCGCCCTGCTCCGCCCCGGGCGCTTCGACCGCCAGATCGTCGTGCCCCTGCCCGACCTCGAGGAGCGACTTCCCATCCTGCGGGTCCACTGCAAGGACAAGCGGATCGCCCCCGACGTCGACCTGCAGCTCGTGGCCCGGGGCACGCCGGGCATGAGCGGCGCCGACCTGGCCAACCTGGTCAACGAGGCCGCCCTCCACGCCGTGCGCCGCAACGCCGACGCCATCCACATGGAGGACTTCGAGGCGGCCCGCGACCGCGTGATCATGGGCCAGCGCCGCGACTCGCTCGCCCTCTCCGACGCCGAGAAGGAGCGGGTGGCCTACCACGAGGGGGGCCACGCCGTGCTGGCCTACGTGCTCGACCACGCCGACCCGGTGCACAAGGTGACCATCCTCCCCACCGGCATGGCCCTCGGCGTCACCCAGCAGCTCCCCATGGAGGAGCGCCACATCTACCCGCTGGCCTACATCGAGGACACGCTGGCCGTGCGCATGGGTGGTCGGGTGGCCGAGCTGCTGGTGTACGGCGACCTGTCCACCGGGGCCAACAACGACCTGGTGGGCAACACCGAGCTGGCCCGCAAGATGGTGCGCGAGTGGGGCATGAGCGACCGAGTGGGGCCGATGGCGTGGGGCTCGCAGGGCACGGTGTTCCTCGGCGAGGACCTCATGCACACCCGCGACTACAGCGACGAGACCTCCCGCGTCATCGACGAGGAGGTCGAGAAGATCCTCCGGGCCCAGGAGACACGGGCCCGTGCCGAGCTGCAGAAGCACCGCCGGGGGCTCGACGCGGTGGCCGTCGCTTTGCTCGAGAACGAGACCATCGACGGCGCCGAGGTCAAGCGCCTGGTGGACGGGGCCGCCGGCAGCGTCGTCCACGAGTACCCCGAGAGCGAGGTCGTCCCGAGCTTCGATCGCTCGCCGGACGGCGACGCGGCGCCCGAGCGTGTCGCCGCCCGCCGCGGCGAGCGGGCCGACGACACCACCCAGGTCCTGGAGAGGTGACCGCTCCGGCCGTCCGGAGTACATGGCGGGCGGTTTCGGCCCGCTATGTACTCCGGACCGGGGCGGCCGGTCCGGGGCGCAGAGCTAGTCGCTAGTGGCCGAGGTCCGGCTCGGGGCTCGAACCCGGCTGGCGGGCCTCGGCCAGGGCCGCCCACAGGTCGGTGGCGCTGGGCACCCCCACGAACGAGGCGCGTACGACGCCTTCGCCGTCGGCCATGACGATGGTGGGGACGGCCTCGACGGCGTAGCGGCGGTGCAGGTCCCCCCGCTCCTGGTAGGGGATCTCCTCGTAGGCCACCTGCGGGCTGGCCAGCACGCCGGCCTTGGCCGTCGCCTCCTCGCACGAGGCGCACGTGGACGAGGTGAACACGGCGACCAGCCAGGGGCGCTCGGGGGCGGCGAAGTCGGCCCGGTCCAGCTGGGCGGGAACGGCCCAGCGGGACTGCGTGGGCGGCGCCGGCCGCCGGCGCTCGAGCACGCGGGCCACCACCACGGCCAGCGCCACGAGGACGGCGGCAAGCACGAGACGCTCCACGGCGGACCAGCCGTCAGCTCAGCGGGATGCCCATGGTCGCCGACAGCCCCGGGCCGCCGACGACCGACAGCCGGCGCTCCACGACCACCGGCGCCGACGAGGTGACCAGCAGCGGGAGCGGGTCGCGCTGCACGTGGGCGCCGATCGGGAGCGCCTGACGGCGCCCGGGAGCGAGCGTCAGCTCCTGCAGGCCGTCCACGGGGAGCGCCTGGCCGCCGGCCAGACCGGTGACGGAGACGGTGGCCGGCCGGGTGCCGGCGTTGAGGACGACGACGGACTCCTCCACGCCGGCGCGCGCCGCGCCGACCGGGAACAGCCACCGGGTGGCGGCGCGGCGGGCGCCGAG
>JALYMX010000040.1 GCA_030773495.1 Actinomycetota bacterium
GCGGTGGGCAGCAGCACGCCGGCGTCGCCCACGGTGCCCGGGACGGCGGTGGCGGCCAGCGCCACCACCGGCACCCGGTGGGCCATGGACTCGAGCAACGGGATGCAGAAGCCCTCGTGGCGGGACAGGCACACGAGCACGTCGGCGGCGCGGTAGTGGGCGGCCAGGCGACCGGGGCTCACCGAGCCGGTGAGGTGCACGGCGCCCGACAGCCCGAGGGCGGCGGCGTAGCCCTCGAGGGCCGACCAGTAGGAGGCCGACGACGACCCGCCCACCAGGTGCAGGCGGGCGCCGGGATCGTAGACCTTGCGGTAGGCGGCGAACGCCTTGATCACGTCGTGCTGGCACTTGTTGGGCGACACCCGGCCCACGAACAGCCACTCCGTTCCGGTGCTGGTCTCCTGCAACGCCGCCAGCGCCGCCTCGTCGGCGGTGGTGGCGAAGCCGTCGAGGTCGAGCAGGATCGGGGCGGTGGCCGTGGCCGTGTACCCGGCCCGGCGCAGCTCGTCCTCGTTGAACGTGGAGTCGGCCACCCCCAGCACGGCCCGCCCGGCCAGCTCGGGCAGCTGGGCCCGGCCCCACGAGCACCCGTAGGCGGCCGCCGGCTCCCACCGCTCGTACAGCTCGGGTGGCGTGATGTTGTGGTGGTCCACCACCAGGGGCTCGCCGCGGTCCCGGACGAAGTCGGCCACTGCCGACCCGATGGCCACGTGGTACACGAGGACGTCGCCGGGTCGGGCCGGCACGCGACGCCCGTAGTCGGTGTGCCGGCGGGCCCGGCCCTCCATGGCCGGGTGCACGAACTCGGCGAACAGCTCGGCCTCCACGCCGAGGCGTTCCCGGGCCAGCCGCTGCAGCTCGAGCATGTGGGCGCCGACCGCCCCCGGCTCGAAGGTGGGCACGAACTGGTGGAGCGCCCTCACCCGTCGCTCCCGCCGCCTTCGACGACCGAGGCGATGACCTCGGCGAAGCGCCGGGAGGAGCGCTCCAGGGTGAACTCGCCGGCCCGGCGCCGTCCGGCGGCCACGAGCGCCCCTCGCACGGCGTGGTCGGTCACCACCCGGTGCACGGCGGCGGCCACCGTGACCGGGTCCTTGGCCCCGAGCAGGAGGCCGGCGCCGGCCACCGTCTCGGGGACGGCGGCGGCGGCGTAGGCGACCACGGGCACCTCGTGGCGCATGGCCTCCACGATGGGCACGCAGAACCCCTCGTGCTCGGACAGGCACACGAACACGTCGGCGGCGCGGAGGTGGGCCAGCAGGGCGGGGGCGCCCAGCGAGCCGTGCAGGTGCACGGCGCCGGACAGGCCGAGGGCGGCCACGTAGCGCTGCAGGGTGGTGACGTAGGCGTGCGACCCGGCGCCGCCCACCAGGTGCAGGCGGGCGCGCCGGTCGTAGAGGCGGCGATAGGCGGCCAGGGCCCGGACGAGGTCGTGCTGGCACTTGTGGGGCACGACCCGGCCCACGAAGACCCAGTCGGAGCCGCCGGCCGCCTTCTCCCGGGCCAGGGCCGACAGCACGCCCAGGTCGGGCTCGGCGCCGTCGCCGTCGAGGTCGACGAGCACGGGCGCCACCGCCGTGGCGCGGCAGCCGGCAGCCCGCAGCTCGTGCTCGTTGAACGCCGACACGGCGATGCCGAGCTCGACGCCGGGCGCCAGCTCACGCAGCTGGCGGCGGCCCTCGTCGCACTCCACGGCGACGTGGGGCTCCCACGGGGCGAACAGCGAGGCCGTCGTGACGTTGTGGTAGTTGAGGAGCTTGGCCTCGGGGCGGGCGGACACGAACTCGGCCACGGCGCTCCCCGTCGACAGCTGGTACAGCAGCCAGGTGCGGCCCTTCGGCGGGCGGGCGGCGTAGGACCGGTAGGGCCGGGCGTGGCGACGCCCCGAGCGGTGGATGCCCTCGGCGAAGATGTCCGAGTCGAGCCCCATGCCCCGCAGGATGCGCTGGGCGTGGCGGGCATGGGTGCCGATGGCGTCGCGGGGTGCGAAGGTGGGGAGGAACTGGTGGACGGCGGTCACCGGGGCAGGCCCTACCCCCGGCGGGCGGCCACGGCGTAGGCCGTGGGCGGGAACAGCAGCTCGTTCAGGCGCTCGAGGTTGGCGGCCAGCGCGGGGTCGGCGCCGGGCACCGGCCGGAGGAGTCGCGCCGGGTCGGCGGGTCGCTCACCCAGGACGCGGGCATCGAGGTGGCGGGCGCCCAGCAGGTGGCACCAGGTCTCCCGGTGCAATGGCCGGCCGCCGGCCAGGTCGACCTCCACCGGCGGGCGCTCCCGGCCCCAGCCCCGCGGGTCGGCGCTCACCACGACCACGGCGCCGCCGGGGGCGACCTTGGCGGCGGCCAGGGAGGCCAGCTCGAACTGGGCGCCGACGGGAAGGCGGTCGACGCACCCGCTGAGCACCAGGCCGCCCAGGGCGGCGTCGGGCAGGGCCCGCAGGTGGTCGAGCGCCTCGTCGGTGCGCACCTCCAGCCCGGCGGCGACGGCGCGCTCCACGGGGTCCACGCCGTAGGCGTCGAGGCCGGCGCCGGCCAGGCGGGCGACCAGGGCACCGTCGCCGCACTCGGCGTGCAGCACCCGCCCGCTGGTGCCGGCCAGCACCTCGAGCACGGTGTCGGCCCAGTGGTCGACGTCGAGCACCGGGCCGGCACCCGGACCCAGGGCGGCGGCGGCCGGCGAGGCCTGCTCGAGGGTGTCGACGCGCCGTCCGAGGAGGCGCACGGCGCGGGTGATGGCGCCGGCGAAGGCGCTCACCTGCTGGGCCACGTAGCGCATCTCCCAGCCGATGGCCTTGCGGATCACCCGCTTGACGTGCGACACCAGCGGCCGGGTCGACGCGGTGGGCGCCAGGACGTCGACGAAGGTCGACTGCTCCGCTCGCTCGAGCACCTGCGCGAAGTCGTCCCCGATGGCGTGCACCGGTGCGAAGCGGGCGAAGACCAGGTCGAGCTCGCGCTCGAAGTCGGCCGGGAGGTCGCCCGACTCCCGCCGGCGACGCACCTCGTCGTCGATCTCGGCGAGGAGCTGGCGGTGGTCGATGGTGTCGCTCATCGGGAGGGGAACCTAGCGGGGGTGCGGGGTGGCGCCGAGGTGTGAGCGGTGGGGCCGGCGGAGAGGAACGGGTGCATGAGCGAACAGGCCACCGGCACCAGCGACCCGACCTACAACGTCATCAGCGTCGTGTACCACGCCCTCCAGGGCGCCGAGACGATCCAGAAGTACCTCGACGACGCGGGGACCGAGGACGAGCTGCGGACCTACTTCCAGCAGGTGCAGCAGGGCTACCGGCGAGCGGCCGACATGGGCAAGCAGCTGCTGGTCCAGCGCATCGAGCACGAGCACTGACGGCACGGCACCGGCCGCCACCCCTGCGCAGCGGGAGCGGCGGGCGTACCCTTGCCCCGTGACGCCGGTCCCCGAGGACCCCGACGACTGGACCGACGAGGAATGGCTGGCGTGGCTGGACGAGGGCGACGCCGCCGAGGCCGGGCGCCGGCCGGCCGTCCCGCCCCGCACCGCTCCCTCGTGGCGCAGCGCGGGTTTCGGGACGCAGATGCTGGCCGCCGCCATGCTCGGCGTGGCGGAGGCGCTGAACGGGCCCAAGGAGGAGCCGGCCATCGTCGTCGACGCGTCCGGCGACCCCCCGGGCGACAACCCCCTCGACCTCCACCTCGACCCCGATCGCCCCGACCACAGCGTCGTGGTCGTGCGTCCGTGGCTGCTCCGCCAGCGCGACGGGGACGCCTCGTAGCCGGCGGGAGTCGGGCGGGAGGCGGGCGGGAAGCGGGCGCCGGTGCCGGCGGTTGAACCGGGCATGCTCGTCGAGGTGTGGTCCGATGTCGTGTGCCCGTGGTGCTACATCGGCAAGCGACGCTTGGAGACGGCGCTGGCCGGATTCGAGCAGGGCGACGGGGTGGAGGTGCGGTGGCGGTCGTTCGAGCTCGACCGCCACGCGCCGGCCGAGCACCACGGTCGCTACGACGAGCGGCTGGCGGCGAAGTACCACACCAGCGTGGACGAGGCGCAGGCCATGATCGCCCGCATGGTGGGGGCGGCGGCGGCCGAGGGCATCGACATGCGCTTCGACCTGGCCCGGCCCGGCAGCACCTTCGACGCCCACCGCGTCCTGCACCTGGCCGCCCGCCACGGCGTGCAGGCGGAGCTGAAGGAGCGGCTCCTGGCCGCGACCTTCACCGAGGGGCGGCCGATCGGCAACCGCGGCACGCTGCGGGAGCTGGCGACCGAGGTGGGCCTCGACGGTCGCACGGTGGCCGAGCTCCTCGCCGGCGACGAGCTGGCCTCGGAGGTGCGGGCCGACGAGGCCGAGGCAGCGCGCCTCGGGATCACCGCCGTTCCGTTCTTCGTGGTCGATCGCCGCTACGGCGTGGCCGGTGCCCAAGGGCCCGACGTGTTGCTCGAGGTGCTGCGCCGAGCGTGGGCGGAGCGAACGCCCGCCCCCTCTGCGTTCCCGAGTACATAGCGGGCGGAAACCGCCCGCTATGTACTCGGGAACGGACCGCCGGCGGGCGCACCGACCGTTCTGGGCACGGATCGGACCGGTGTGCGGGCCGAAACGTGCCGAGAACGGCCCGCCGACCGGCTACGGCGTGAGGGCGGGGGCCTGGGCGGCCCGGTCGATCACCCGGTCGATGAAGCCGTACTCCAGCGCCTCCTCGGCGGTGAACCAGCGGTCGCGGTCGGAGTCGGCCTCGATGCGCTCCACGGGCTGGCCGGTGTGGTGGGCGATGCGCTCGGCCATCATCCGCTTGAGGTAGATGATCTGCTCGGCCTGGATGGCGATGTCCGCCGCCTGGCCCTGCATCGACCCCGACGGCTGGTGCATGAGGATCCGGGAGTGGGGCAGGGCGTAGCGCTTCCCCGCTGCTCCGACGCACAGCAGGAACTGGCCCATGGAGGCGGCCAGGCCCATGCACACGGTGGAGACGTCGCAGGGGACGTACTGCATGGTGTCGTAGATGGCCAGGCCGGCGGTGACGGACCCGCCCGGCGAGTTGATGTAGATGGCGATGTCGCGCTCGGCGTCCTCGGCGGCCAGCAGCAGCAACTGGGCGCAGATGAGGTTGGCCGACTGGTCGTCGACCTGCGTGCCCAGGAACACGATGCGCTCCTTGAGCAGGCGCTGGTAGATGTCGCTGGAGCGGTCGGCGTACTGCTGGGCGGTCGCAGCGGGCAGCGGCGTGTGCATACCCCGAGGCTACCCGCGGAGCCGCCGCGCAACGGCCGGGCCGGTAGCCTTTCTGCCGGGACGCGGGCGTGGCGGAACTGGTAGACGCGCCGGGTTTAGGTCCCGGTGCCGCAAGGCATGGAGGTTCGAGTCCTCTCGCCCGCACAACGCTGTGGCCAGGGGCTTCGTGGCCAGCTGGTGCCTCGCGGGGCGCCGTCGGGGTGGGTCAGGGCCTCGACTGCAACCATTTTGCAACCCAAATATCGCCGAGGCCCTGTCCGCGGACCGCTTGCGGAGCTTCCGCGGGGCTGTTCAGACCTGGATCCGCACGTAGCGACCTGACATCTGACGACCAGTGAGGTAGGCCGCTGGTTGCTGGCGGGCGGGCGTGGGGACGCGGGGCCGAGGCTTTCTCGTCCGTGCACGTCACCGTCCTCTCCCCTGGCCAGCGGCCCCCTATCGAACCGTGCA
>JALYMX010000041.1 GCA_030773495.1 Actinomycetota bacterium
CGTCGCGCCCGACGGCGGCGGCCAAGGCCGAGGCGTGGGCCCGGCTGGACGAGCCGGGGTTGCCCCTCGCCCTCCTGCGGGCGATCGCCGGCAGCTTCGGTCGGCCCGGGCAGGAGGAGCTGCTGGCGCCCTACGTGGAGCGGTACCTGTCGTCGCTGCGCCGCCTCTGGGAGGAGCGCACCCGGGAAGAGGCGCTCAGCTTGGCCCGCGGGCTGTTCCCGCACACCCTCGTCGACGAGGGGGTGGTCGCTGCCGTCGACCGGGCGCTGGCCGACGAGGCGCTGCCGAGGCCACTGCGGCGGATCCTGGCCGAGGGCGCCGACGCGCTCAGGCGGGCGCGCCGGGCCCGGGCCGCCGACCGCCCCGCTGCGTCCTAAAGACCAGCGCCCGGGACCGAGGCTACGGCTCGATGAAGATGCACTCCCCGGGGCACTCCTCGGCGGCCTCGATCACGTCCTCGAGAAGGGCGTCGGGGATGCGGCCGACGCCGTTGGCCGTGCCTCCCTGGCCCATGTGCTCGTTGAACGGCTTGTCGGCGGAGAGGTCGGGGAAGTGCTCCTTGGACTCCTTCACGTAGGCCAGGCCGTCGTCCTCCATGAAGAACACGGCAGGCGCGATCTCGGCGCAGATGCCGTCGCCCGTGCACAGGTCGGCGTCGATCCAGACGTTCATGTCGCTCCTTGGTCCGCGGGCATCCTACGCGAAGGGGTGAGCGTCGGGACCAGCCCGCTCGTCACTCGTGGACCGCTGGAACTCCCCCCTCAGTCCCCCAGGGCGACGCGTCCGCCGGGCGCGGCCACCTTCTTCACCGGGGAGCCTTCCACGTAGGCCAGCTCCTTCTCCAGCACCACCACGGTTCCCGCCTCCGGGCGGGACACCAACTCCACCCGGTCGACGAGGGCGTGCATCAAGTCGATGCCGCGGCCGCCCTCCGCCGACCCGTCGGGCAGGGCGCGCGGCGCTGCTGCGTCGAACCCCCGGCCGTTGTCGACGACGCGGATGACGCAGTGGTGCTCGGCCATGCGCACCTGGACCTCGTACTCCTCGCCAGGGCCGGAGTGCTCGAGCACGTTGGTGCACGCCTCGGTGAGCGCCACCTCGATGTCGCTGACGCACTCGTCGGCCACGCCGAGCTCGTACAGGGCGTTGCGGCAGATGTGGCGCGCCACGGGCACAGTGCGGGCGTCCCTGGGGAGGACGAGCCCGAGGTTGAACTCCATGGCACCTCCTTGGCTTGCAGCTTTTTCATTCCCATCTGGCCACCGAAATCACCATGTTGGGATCACCGGGTCGCGCCGTAGGCTCCCCGGCGGTGACGCGCCTGCAGCTGTTCCCGTCCGAGGAGGGCGAGGTCCGTCGTGTCCGTCTCGTGCGCCTCAGCGCCGAGATCGCCCGGTCGCTCGCCGGGCTGGGCCGGGTGGCGGTGGAGGGCGATGTCGTCGCCCCCCGCCTCCACCCCGGCGGCGTCTACTTCACGCTGCGCGACCGGGCCGCCCAGGTCGCCGTGCGCTGCCCGGCCTCACGAGCGGCGCGCTGTCGCGTGGTGGCCGGCGAGCGGGCGCTGGTCACCGCATCGGTCGTCTGGATCCCGGACCGGGGCCAGGTTCAGCTCGTCGCCTCCGAGGTGGTCCCCGTCGGCGACGGCGCCATCGCCGCCGCCGTGGCCGACCGCCGGGCCCGCCTGCTCGCCGACGGGCTGCTGGACCGGCCCCGCCGCCCGCTCCCGCGCCTGCCGGCCGCCATCGGCGTGGTGTGCGGGACCGACGCCGCCGTGCGGGCCGACATCGAGTCCGTGGTCGTCGAGCGGTTCCCCGGGTACCCGATGGTGTGGGCGGAGACCGCCATCGCGGGGCCGGGCGCCGCCGACGCCATCGTCACCGCCCTCGCCGCGCTCGACGACCACCCCGACGTGGAGGTCATCGTGCTGGCGCGGGGCGGCGGCGACGCCGCCCAGTTGCTCCCGTTCAGCGACGAGGAGCTGTGCCGGGCCATCTGCCGCTGCTCCACGCCGGTCGTGTCCGCCGTCGGCCACGAGGGCGACCGGCCCCTCTGCGACGAGGTGGCCGACCTGCGCTGCGCCACCCCCTCGCTCGCCGCGTCTGCCGTGGTCCCCAGCCGCCGGCAGCTGGAGGCCGAGCTGGCCGCGTTGGCCGAGCGCCGGCGGGCGGCGGTGG
>JALYMX010000042.1 GCA_030773495.1 Actinomycetota bacterium
AGCTGTGACCGACTCCATTGCCCGCCATGCGGTGGCGTGGGACGCCACCGGGCCGAACAGCGACTCCTGGTCCCGCAGCACCCGTAGCTGCGACAAACAGTCGGCCCCGTCGGCGATGGCCACGGCCGGGGTGTCGGCCCCGCCGAGCCGGGCCCGGTCCTGGGCCGAGTCGATCCGCCGGCGCAGCCACGCCGCCTCGTGGGCCGCCCGCCGGAGCACGGTGGCCAGGACCCGGAGCTCGTCGGGATGGGCGCCGAGCACACGGACGAACACAATGATACTTCGTATCATTTCACGCACGAGTCCCGCAACCCCCCGGGCGCGTCGTAGGTCAGTGAAGCCAGTCGGGGGGCGAGTTGTAGCCCTCGCCGTAGGTGCCGGTGGCCTCCAGGTCCTCCTCGCCGACGGTGGCGGACTGGATGTCGGCGGTCACGTCGTCGAACAAGACGAAGTACTGCCAGCGCATGTCGTTGCCCAGGAAGTGATGGCACACCCTGCCGGTCCACCCGGCCACGGGTGCGGTGTGCGGGCGGTCGAGGACGCGCACGCCCTCGTCGTACCCGAACGCCGGCCGGGGCGCCTTCCACGCAGCGACGAAGTCGAGCCCCTCTTCGCGCTCGAGCTCTTCCATGCCGCCGGGGCGCTCGCGGTCGAGGAACTCACCCTCGTCGCGCCAGACCGTCGGGTCGAGCTCCTCGCCGTCGTACGCACACACCACCCGGTCGTCGAGGCGGAGCACGACATAGCGCCAACCGCCGTCACGGCGCCGGGCCTTGCCGATCACCACCGCTGACTCCTGGTCGTCCAACTCGTCGGCGTCGGGGTCGACGATCTCGGTCCAGGTGAACAGGGGCAGCCCATGGAGCTCCTCGTTCTCGTCGTCGAGGTCGACCGCCTGGTCGCTCTCGTCGAGCACCGTCCCCTCGCCGGCTTCGGGGTCGACCCGGACTCGCAGGGAAGTTGTGGGCCGCTCGGGCTCGGGCGGCGCTACGGCACCGGTGCTCTCGAGCTCGTCCTCCTCCATTGAGAAGCTGTGCCGGCGACGACGTGGAATTGTCACGCTGTAGTACCAGCCGCCGCCGCGCTCGTGAACGCCCAACACCGTGCCGGTGAACCCGACGACCCCGTGCCGTGTCGCCTTGGCAGAGGCGACGACACGCACGATCTCGCGCTGCTTAAAGCGTGGCCTCCCTTGGTCCATCAGTGGCTGATCCTCCCGTCCAGCGTCACGTTCAGGTGCTTGCCATCCTTCGAGAACTTCACCCAGTCGGAACGCGGTTCGAGTTGTACGTCCGACTCGAACGGCTGTCCTGGCGTTCCGCGACGGCCCCGTCGTCCAGACATTGTTCTCCGCGTCCACGTAACCCTTCTTCACGTTGTGTCACTTGATCCGGTCTCGAGGATCCCACTCCTTGTTCGGGATGAACCGGAACTTCCCTCGCCTCGGAAGCATCGCCTTCTTGAGCCGCCCTCGCTTGGACGGTTGGCCGGCGTCACCCCCGCCGCCGGGCTGCTTCGGGTGGTTGGCGAGCACGAGGTCACCGAGGACAGCCAGCACGGTCACGCCCTCGTCGTCCGACGTCGAGCGCGTGGTCATGCACCCAAGCGGCGCGGAGGCGAACAGCGGCTCGCCGAGCGCCTCGTCGCCACCGCGACCGTCGGCCCGCCGGGCGGCGAGGGGGACGAGCACCGAACCACATCCGCCAGCAGCGACGCCGGGACGGTGGAGGTCGCTCAACCAACTGCGCCGGGCGGGGGCCTCGTCGAGCCGGGCGGCGCGCCGGCGGACGTCAGTGGCGCTGTCGTCGAGCCACGCCTCGAGACGCAGCAGCCAGCGGGTGTCCGGCCGGCGGACCCGCGACTGGTCCTGGGGCGGCGTTGATGCGCCGGCGCAGCCGAGCGACGTCGTCGACGGCACGGCGCAGCACGCCGGCGAGACGGCGAAGCTCGTCGGGATCGGCGCTGCGTACCCGCATGATGGATGGCGGCGCCTGGACAGGACGCTTGGTGAAGGATTGACTTCGATGGTGCGCGCCCCGACCCAGTCATGCCCTTCGCCGGGCGCCGCCGCCGTCCACCTCGCCGGCCTGCTCGCCATCGACAACCGCTGAGGTGGCGCCGCCCGACGAGGACGACCTGTGGGAGGCCAACGCCGGGTGGTGGCAGGAGGGCTTCACCGCCGGTGCCGACGCCGAGTACGAGGAGCAGATCCTCCCACTGGCGGGCGAGCACCTGGCCGGCGCCACCCGGGTGCTCGACGTCGGCACCGGCGAGGGACAGGTAGCCCGCCTGGCCGCGGCCGGCGCGCCGAGCGGCGCCTCCACCGTGGTCGGCATCGACCCCACCTGGGCCCAGCTGGCGGTGGCCAAGGAGCGCGCCGGCGGCCCCGCCTACGCCCGCGCCATCGCCACCGCCCTCCCGTTCCCCGACGCCGCCTTCGACGCCGTGGTGGCCTGCCTGGTCTTCGAGCACATCGAGGCCCCCGACGAGGCCATCGGCGAGGTGGCCCGCGTGCTTCGCCCCGGCGGGCGGTTCCTCTTCTTCCTGAACCACCCGCTCCTCCAGACGCCGGGTAGCGGCTGGATCGACGACCACATCCTCGACGAGCAGTACTGGCGCATCGGGCCCTACCTGGTGGAGGACACCACGCTCGAGGAGGTGGAGAAGGACGTGTTCATCCCCTTCGTCCACCGCCCGCTGTCGCGCTACGTGAACGCCATGGCCGGCGCCGGCCTCCTGGTCACCCGCATGGAGGAGCCGGCGCCCCCGCCCGGGTTCCTGGTCCGCGCCGAGGAGTACCGGGAGGCGGCCAGCATCCCCCGCCTGCTGT
Organism: Actinomycetota bacterium; assembly: GCA_030773495.1. Lineage (GTDB taxonomy): Bacteria > Actinomycetota > Acidimicrobiia > Acidimicrobiales > JALYMX01. The sequence continues at coordinate 2,831 of JALYMX010000042.1, forward strand.
TCATGCGGGCCGAGAAGGAGATGCCGTGACCCCGCGCGGCGCTATGCCGGCGTGGTGGACACGAGGTCGAACGTGCCCTCGAGCCGGATGTCGAGTCCCTGGCTCGACCCCTGGGTCAGCTCGGAGATCCTCACGGGCAGTCCACCGTGGCGCTCCGAGGTCCACTGCGTCTGGCGGCTGGTGATGATGCCCTCTCCCGTCACCACCGTGGTCACCTCCACGACGATGTCACGATCGATTCGTTGCCCACCTTGCGCAGTTCGGTGTTGACCACCTTGTAATCCGCCTTCATCGTCGAGGCGCCGTGGGTCGACACCACCTGCCACGACCACGTTCGGCCGGTTCTCGCGCCCGCCGGCGCCGTCAAGTTCGGTTCGGGGGCCGGTACTCCTCGCCGCCGCCCGCCTCGTTGGCCTTCATCGACACCGTGTAGACGCCGTCTTGGAGGTAGCGCACCACCGTGTCGACGACGACCTCGCCGAAGGTGAGGACCTGGCGCTGGTCGGATCCGTTCAACGGCTCGACGACGAGCGTGGCCGTGGGCACCAGTGGCTGGGCGAGGAGCACGTTGCTCGAGAACCGGCCCTGCACGGCGTAGCTGTACCGGCCGGGCGCTGCGGGGATCGGCGCCGCCGCCAGAGTCGTCGTGGTGGTGGCGTCGGTGGAGGCGACAGGATCGGCACGGTCACCGGCGCATGCCGTTCCCGTAACCAGCACGACGGCGACGAGGATGCGCCACGCGGGGCCGATCAGGACTCGGAGTGTAGAGACCGTGCCCGCCGGCGCAACCCCCCGCTGCGGGGTTTCTCATGCCGGCTGAGAAGCAGCCAGCGCCGCCCCGATCACCGCCGCCACCGCAGCCGGTCGCCGGCACACGTCCGCCCACGTGAAGCGCAGCACCGTCCACCCGGCAAGTACCAGGTCGTTCTGCCGCCGGCGGTCGGCGGCGAACCCGTCCCACGACGAGTGGTGCTCGTAGCCGTCCACCTCGACGGCCACGCGGGCCTCTGGCCACGCGAAGTCGAGGCGGTACCCGAGCCCGGCCACCACGTGCTCCCGCACCGGGTCGGGCAGCCCGTGCGCCCGCAGCAGCCGCGCCATCCGGCTCTCCAGCACGCTCGCCGGGCGCCCCTCGTCACCCAACCGCCGGCCGAGGCACTCCCGCAGCAGCGCCACACCGGGCCGCCCACGGGCGGCCCGCCGGTGGAGCTCGGCGGCGAGGGCCGTGGTGGTGAACAGGCGGCGGGCGACACCGCGGTCCACCGCTTGCTCGACGTCGCCGGCGCCGGCCACCGCAGCCAGGTCGAGCACGGTGCGCAGCGGGTCGGTGCACGGAACCCCGCACCGCACCACTGGTCGCCCCACCCCGGCGTCCCGCCGGTGCACCACGACGCCGGCGCCCACCCTGCGGTGGGTGGGCGACGCTACCTCCAGGCACAGTTCGTCGGTCAACCCCCACAGCCATGCCGCCGCCCGGTGCGACGCGACCGCTCCTGCCCCGGCGGCCAGCACGGCGGCCAGCAGGGACTGGAGCTCGGTGCGTGGCGCGCCCGCCATCCGGTACACGCCGCGGTGCACCCGTTCCCACCGCCCGGTGCCGACCCCGCGCTCCAGTTGCCTGGCCGTGAGCCCGCCACGCAGCGCCTGGGCCCTGGTGAACAGCCCGTGCTGGCGGGCGGCGACGGCGGCCACGGCGGCCACGGCGGCCACGGCGGCCACGGCGGCGAGACGCAGCGGTTCTCTTCCCATCTGCCCACCTCCTCGGTCGCGGAGTGGGAAGAGAATGGCCAGCGCCTGGGACAACGGACGCCCCGGGGGCGGCGCCGGCGCCTACCGAGCCGTTCTCTTCCCGTCTGGCCACTTCCCCCGTCGCTGAATGGGAAGAGTACGGGGGGCGCGGCGGCCGGGGCCGAGGGGTCAGTGGAGCCAGTCGGGCGGCGGGTTGTAGCCCTCGCCGTAGGTGCCCGTGGCCTCCAGGTCCTCCTCGGCCACGGTGACCGACTGGTACTCGGCGTCGGGGTCGTCCTCGAAGTCGACCCAGTAGCTCCACCCGAGGTCGTCGTTGAGGATCTCCCACAGCACCCGGCCCACCCGGCCGGCGACGGGCGCCGTGTGGGGGCGGTCGAGGATGCGGACTTCCTGGTCGTAGCCGAACTTCGGCGCAGGCGCGTTCCACGCCGCCAGGTACGAGAGCGGCTCGGTCTGCTCGAGCTCGTCAATGCCGGCCGGCCGGCGGAAGTCGAGGAACTCGCCGGGCTCGGTCCACGTGCGCGCGTAGACGTGCTCGGCGTCGAAGGGCAGCACGACGCGGTCCTCCTCGAGGAGCACGGCGTAGCGCCACGAGCCGTCGGGGCGGCGGGCCTTGCCCACGAGTACGCCGTACTGGTGCTCGCCCTCGTGGAGGTCCGGGTGGGTGACGCTCACGTTGCTGAACAGCTCGGGCCCGCGCTCCTCGTCGATCTCGTCGGGGATGATCTCGTCGCCGGCGCTGTCGAACGCCGTGGTCTCGCCCGACTCCGGGTCCACCCGCACCTTGATGGTGACGGGGTTCGGGTCCGGCGGCTCGGGCGGCGCGAACTCGCCAGTGCTCTCGAGCTCGTCGGCCATCATGCTGTAGACCCTGCCCCGCCGCCGCGGCAGCGTGATACCGCACACCCACTCGCCGTCCATGTCCAACGAGATGTCGAAGACGATGCCGGTGAGCCCGGCGATCTCGAAGTGTTCCGTGTCGTCGTTGGACAGCACCCGGACGACCTCTCGGCGCTTGAAGGGCGCGACGCGCCGGCGGCGGGGCATCAGTGGCTGATCCTTCCACTGAGGTTGATGTTCACGTGCTTACCGTCCTTCGAGTGCCGCTGCCACCGGGACGTCTTGCGCAACTGCACGTCCCATTCGAACGGATCGCCCGGCGTGCGCGAGGGACCTTTGCGCCACACGTCGCGCTTGGCGTCGACGTAGCCCCGCTGCTCGGGGTCCCACTTGAGCCGCTGCTCGGGCCGCCACTTCGGGTCCGGCTCGAACGCGAACGGTACGCCTTTCCCATGGGGCAGCCGCAGCTCGGTGAGCACCTCCTCCTTCGTGGGCTTCCGCCCGCCGCCGCCCGAAGCGCCACCCCCGTCATCGCCCCGCTTCCCCCGCCGGGCGTAGGCCACGAGCCCGCCCGGCGTGGCCACGAAGGCGAACGGGCGGTCGTCGTCGCGAACCGCCCCCGCC
>JALYMX010000043.1 GCA_030773495.1 Actinomycetota bacterium
TCGAGGAACTGGTGCTTCGTCACGCTGCCGGCTTCGACCTCGGTGGCACTCCGGTCCGCGCTCGCCTCTGCGACACCCTCCAGGAAGCGCGCAACGAGCCGTACTTCTTCGAGGCGCTCGTCTCCTACGCCTCGAGGCCGATCCCTTTCGGCGATGAGTACAACGTGTGGCGTTCCCAAATGGGCTCGGAGATGGAGGGGGGACGTGAGCTCTACTACCTGGGGAGGTAGGTCTCGCGGTTGCCCGGCCGCTCTCCGAGGTCACCTGTGCCCCTCGCCGACGATGCGGTCGGGCCGTGCTCAGGAAAGAGCAGTTCTGTAGTGCGCACCCGGCCACCTCGGAGCGCCCCGTGCGGGCACTCTGGCGCGAGGTGATGCGCTGCGCTGCGACACACCGCTGCGGTCGCCGCCGGGGTGGGCCAGCTAGAACTCCACGAAGTGGTCGAAACTTCGCTGGGGCGGCTCGCGCGTGCGTAGTACGGCCCACTGGTCGTCCGGCGGAGACACTTCCTCGAGGGCCCAGGTCCCAAGTTTCACCTGGGCGGTCCCCGCCGGAACGCATCTGGGCCACGGCCGCCCGCCAGGGCTCGGCCGACGGCGAGGAATTCCGATCGGGTGCCGCCGGCAGGAGGGCGCCGGGACGCTCAGAGGACTCTGAGGACGTCGGGTGCTTGCCGCTCGGCGCGTGACAGGGCGCGGAGGACGACGAGTGGCCCGCTGCGCAGGGTCGCCACCAAGACGAGGGTCTCGATGGCAACCGTGTAGGCCGCCTCTGGGTGCACCGGCGTGGGCAGGCCGAGGCTGAGGGCGAGGTCGTCCATGTGGACGGTGAGCTCGACCAACCGGGTCTTCAGGTACTCGTCGAGCAACAGCACCCGGCCCAACGCCTCCACCCGCCGGTCCCCCGGCTCGGCCGGCAGGCGCGCCTGCAGTCGGCCCAAGGCGGCGAGCGTGCGCCCGAGGACCGCGGCGTGGTCCTCGGCCGCCACCTCCTCGGCCCGCTGGCGCACCCCCCGGTTCAGCGCCGAGTCGGGCTCGGTCACACCGAGGAGACCCGCGTAGTACTCGGCGGCCGTGATGGGCTCGGCGTCGCCGATCCCGCGTCGAGGTACCACTCGACCTGCAGGACTGACCGGGCCAGGTGGGCACCGAGGCCGCCCACCTCGAAGTCGGGCAGCACGCTGGCACTGGCCCAGGCTCGCTCCACGGCAGCATCGCCGAGGAGCTGCACGGCCACGGCTGCCGTGTCGAGGTAGAGGGCCCGCATGCCCCTCAGTCTCCCCGACGGCAGGCGCTTCGGCCCCGCTTAGCCGCGGTGATGCTCGAAGAAGGAGCACGGGATCGTCTGCTCCCGTGCCCCCCCTCGAGGCCGAGCTTCTCGGCGCGTGCGACGGCTCGGTCCCGCAGTGAGGCGGCGTCACCGTCGCTCGTGGCCAGGGGCGATGGCTCGTCGCTGTCCCGCCGGGTTCGTCACCTGCACCGGTGGGAGCGACCGTAGACCGACCATATCGACGGTTCCGAGTGCGACGCCGCCGCCGGGGGAGTTTCTCGATGGAGCATGGCTCGCGGATACCTGACCCGGGGGTGATCTGTCGCGCGCTCCCGCCGCCGCCCGAGCGCGCATCGCGGGCACTCTGGCGCGCCCCGCGCGCCTCGCCATGTGCGGCAACATGGGCGGGTGTCGGTCACCCCCACGAGCATTTTGCTCGGCGCCCTTCTCGGCACGCGGAGCGGCCCCTGGCCCGCCGCCCGCTCCGAGGACAACAGTGTGGGAAGCACCGTCGCCAATGCCGAGACCATGAGGCTTCGTCGGTGTTGCGGATTGCTCTAATCTCGATCATTGCGTTGATGGCTCTCTCCTTGCCTGGCTGCGGGTCAGGCGGTGGAACTGACGCTTGCGCACCCCCACCTGACGGTGCGGCGGACGCGGAGTGTCGGGACACAGTGCGCGACCGCTAGGGGTCATGCCCGCTCCTTGACCTCCCCTCCCGCTGATGCACGTTCTGTCGCTCTTGCTCGATGTACGGCCGAGCGCCAGCGCGGGCAATCTGTCGCTAACGGAGTTCCGGAAGCGGACAACCCGGAACACGCCGGCCAATCCCGCTGCGATGGTTGTCCCGGTGCTCGACTGTTATCTGATGCGCATCGCGGAGACGGCGGCCCTCTGGGAGAATGAACCCGTGCGGACGCGCCATTCGAACACAATCCGGACAAGCCGCTGGGCGGCGCACCCGACAGCAGCAAACGGGTACGCGGCCGACGACGAGCGCTTTGTCCGGAGTGACTGGCTCTTAGCCCCGCTGCTTCATGAGCACCGCGCCGACCCGCTGCAGGTGTTCGGCTAGTGGTGGGCGACGATCAGCCCGGCACCGGCCCCACGCGCCGCCCGAGCCCAGATCCGCTCCCCGGGCCGGCCCGCCGGCTTGCTCGGGCTCGGAGGTTCGGCGGTGTTGGCGTGCTGCTGCTGGCTGCGGTGGTCATCAGCCGCTTCCCAGGGGGTGCCGCAGGTAGCGGTGGCGAACTCGAACCTTCTCTGCCGCCGATGCCCGAGATCGAACGCCCTGTTGTCCAGGCACCTGAGTGTTCCCGACCCGGGCCGTTCAGCAAGGTGTGCGGCAACATAAACAGCCTCGGCGGCGACCTCATCGAGTACCCGGGCATGACCGACCGCCTCACCCGACCCCGGATCGTGATCACGCCGGAAGGTCGAGTGCGCTTCGAAGCCAAGCTGCGTCGCAAGGGGGACTCGTTGGGTTCGGCCGCTGCCGACTACGACGACACCTTTGAACGCTACGGCTGGCTGCTGGACCCTGGTTCGCCGCCTGCTGGCACCTTGGTGGAACCGAGAACCGAGATCACCCGCCACTACGTCGGCATCTCGACCGTTCCTCCTCCTGGCAAGGACAGCGTGGCCAACAAGGGCTTCGAGGCGACGCTCCACCTCCAGCAGGTGCCGGCGTCCGCCGGCGGTCCTGGTGACGTGCTCGTTGAGGCCTTCATGCAGACCATCGAACCCGTCGCCGTCCCGAGGCAGGGCAAGCGATGACCAGGGCGGCCGCGCTTGCACCCGCTGCCAGAGCCGGTTTTCACCTGCCGTCTAAAGGCAATGCAGAGTCGCCCGTAGGTGCCGATTAGCGCGTCTGGGTCCGTCCTCGGCGTCCTCGACGCGTACCGATCGACGGGACCCCCGGCGCAGCCGGCGGCGGCGATCTGTACCCAGGCGCGGGGGCACTACGACGAGCGCGCTCCGGGCAATCGGTCGCGACTGTCGGCGGCGCGCTCGCGGGGCCGTCACCCTTCCTCTACAGCGCCGCCTGAGCGTGGTCTGCCTCGCCCGGGCGGTGAGGGGCGACAATGGTGTGGTGGGTAACCCTGTGATCGCTGATGCCGGGCGGCTGCGGATCCAAGTTGGTGACTGGTCGCAGCGAGCGCACTGGATCCGAGGGGACGAGTCCGCCGGCTGGCAGGCGAAGGTGGAGATTCGACGCGGCGCAGTTCTGCTCGTCGAATGGTTCCCAGGTGCGGAGGAGGTTCGGGTGTCCTTGTGGGCCGGAGAGCCGGAGGAGTCGCCGGGCGCCACAGTAGTGACCGCGGGCGAGCAACTCGAGGGAATCGCTCGAGTCCCTCCATGCGGGTGCGGAGAGCAGGGGTGTGCAGACGCGAGTTTCCAGCTCAAGACGGCCTTGTCCTCCGACGAGCTGCCCGAGTTCGTCAAATTGTTGCAAGGGCTGCGGTTGACCACCCGCACGCCTGAGCGGCGGAACGTGTGGGACGGCGCCTGGCGCGAGGTGTGACCCGCCGCCACGGCGAGCCCGGCCACCCCTGCCCACGGCAGGAGGGCGCGCTGCGGGCGCCGCAGTTCTGTCGCCGTCTTCGTGAAGCGGCCGGAGCGCCAGCTCGGGCATTTCGCGCCGGGTTCCTCGGGACGCCTTCGGGTGCACGCCCAGTCCCTCCTGGGACGATTGTCCCGTCTCGTTGAAGTCATCGCTCCGACCGGAATACTCGTTTCAGTAACTGCCCTACCGACAGCCGCTCCTTGTTTGCTTGCACGAGCGTTGCCACGCCACACAGAGCGAGCACGAAGGCGACGTACGCCGCTATCACGACGCCGTCCTCTTCCGTAATCGCGCCGACAATCCTGAACAGGAGGCTCCCCAGGACCACTGCGGCAATGAACATGGTGAAGACACGGTCGGTCACGGCACAACTCTTCCCGTCAATGGAGCCGTGGAAGCGGCCCTACTCTGACATGCTTCCGAGCCGGTACAGTGTTAACGGTGACGGCCACGTTCGGCCGCGGCTACGGCGTTCTGTGCTTGCTCGAAGAGCGCTTTCGCGACACTAGATCGGGCATTCGGGGCGACTGTTCGGTTCGGCCGACAGCCTTGACAGCGGCCGTGCGGTCCGGCACTCGTCGCGCTGCGCTCCCGCCGATACAGGGCCCAAGGCGAGATGCGACGCGCCCACCGCTCGAGATAGATCAGCACCTTCGTTCGTCGCCTTCCGCGACGCATCTTGCCGCCAGCAAGAGCTGTAGCGCCGCATGACGCTCCCAGCTCTCGCGGTCATCGCGCCCCTTCCTGTCCCTCTCAACTGCTGCGATCTGCGCGAGGACGATCTCCGCCTCGTCATGATCGCTCCAGGCGTCACCGATATACGCGACAAGCTCCTCGGTGGCAGCGTGGCTGACGCGGAGGGCGCGTTCGACGATCTCGTTCGGCGTGGGCACGGCTCACATGATGGCGGACGTGGCGCGCAGCCGGGACGTGCCGATAGGCGCGCTTGTGCAGGTCAGGCGGTACCGCTGCAGAGCGGAGCTATCGGCGGCCCCAAGGCGCTCGCAGCGAGCCCCGATCTGTGGCGACGCGCCAGCGACCACAGTGCACCCTGACCGGGCATTCGGGGCGCGTGTTCGGTTCGGCGGACGGCGTTGACGGCGGCCGCGCGACCCGGCGATCGGTCCCGTAGGTCCGCAACCGAGTCACCACTCCCTGAGAACGTCGCCATAGCCCGCTCACTCGTGAGGGCCGCCTCGAGAGGCCGCCCGACTGGCGTGGGCAGAGCGGCTACCCCCTGTCGATGCAAACCCGTTTTCCTGTATCGAGCCTCGCGGGTCGTGAGTAGTGTCACTTCCGGCGGGCCAGTGGGGACACCAGACACGCACGTTCTTGTCAGTCCCGACGACGACCGGGACCCCTTTCGCTCCGTAGAAACACAGGTAAGAGAAGAAGCGAGATCGCGGTTATGCCGGCTGCGCCAAGTAGCCCACTCTCGACGCTCTCCCTCCAAGTCCTGTCACCAGCGGCCTGCGCTCTCAGCCGCTATTACAAGAGCAGTAACCGCGAACACCGAAGTCACTGCCACGATCCACGTAGCGGCAGATCTCGACCGGCGTCGCGCCATGCTATTCGGCACCCGATCTCAAAGCGAGGCCTCCCACCCGTCATACTCGCCGCCGTGAGCAGCAGCGAGGGTGTCGAAGAAGTTACCAGCGTCGCGGACGGTGATCGGATCAGTGACAACCTCACGTTTTTCACAAACAAGGGACCATTGGCCGGGAAACTCGGCCAGCGGGTGTCTTAATCCCGCTTCGTGCCCATGTTGACTGGCGACCTCGGCGGCGGCCTGCGTTGGAAAGTAGAGGTAGTGCACGACGTGTCGGGGCTGGTCTAGGTGGGCGCCGTTTCTAATCAACTGGTCGAGGACGGCGAGGTCCTTGTACTTCAGCCCGAGCTGAGGCGACCGCTCGTTCGGGTCAACGGCCTCGTGTCGCTTCCGGCGAAGGAACGGCATGTGCCATGGTGTCACACGATGCACCTCGAGGACGTTCTGTAGCGCTTCGCTCGAGAGGAGCGAGCGCCACTCCGGGCATTCGGGGCGGCTGTTCGGGCCGCTGCGGGCGTCGACGGCGGGCCTCGCGATCCGGCAGTAGGGATGCTCTATGGCGCGGCAGACTTCGTCGATGGGCAACATCCAGACTCTGCCCCTGCTCGAACACCCGCTTGTCGACTACTTCGACATGCCTGAGGGCCCTGACCAGGATTCTCTTGCTGTGCTCCAGTGGCTCAGCGGCCGAGTCCATGCCACCGGTGCTCAGGGATGGTACCGGACATCCTTCCTCGGCCGTGAGGAGGTCTGGCTCGAGACGGTTCTCCCGCGGGTGTCTGGAACGGGCGTTGAGGTGGATCTCCTCGTTCGCTCCTGGCAGCCGAAGAATTGGCGAGGTGGCCCGGAGCAGCGGCTCTGGGTCGTTCGGTTGATGGTCGGTCTCGACTGCCAGTGCTGGCGTTACCACGGCGTTCACTACGTGCTCGAGGAGACCCGGGAATGCGGGAGCCCCGCTGCCTTTCGGCAGGCCGTAGAGAGCGTGCTTCAAATGGCCGATCGATGGGCTCGCGACGGGAGGGACGCTTCACGCTGGTACGCGGAGTCCGGGCTACCAGACGGCACG
>JALYMX010000044.1 GCA_030773495.1 Actinomycetota bacterium
CCGCTCAGGACCTTGCGCAGGCTGGCGGGCCAGGAGGCGGGCGGCGCCCCCGACCAGAGCGCCTCGGCCAGCTCGTCGGCGGGGACGGCCCGGCGCCGCTCAGAGACCAGCACGACGAAGGCCAGCCGGGCCTGGCGGGAGCCGAGCTGGACGGGCTTCTCCTGCCCGTCGACCTCCATGCCCAGGCGCCCGGCCAGCACCACCCGCAGCCCCACTCGCCTCCCCGCGGCCGTCGTCGCGGTCAGTATCGCAGAAGGGCAGGGAGCGCGAAGGAGACGAGGCGGCGCGACGACCGCGAAACCACCGCGTTTTGACCGCGTTTTCACCGCGCCCCCGCCGTACCGTCCGTCTCGGAGGTGGGGGCGTGCCCAGCTTGCGCTGTGACTGTGACTACCTCGCCGACGCGGACACCGAGCCCGGCCTCGTGGCCGTGGCCCGGGCCCACGCCCGCGACGTGCACGAGATCGACCTCGACGACGACCAGGTGCTCGCCGCGCTTTCCCGCCAGGCCGACACCGCGACCAAGGAGTGAGCATGCCCGACAGTCGAGCGACCGCGGGGGGCCCGGAGTGCGGAGGCGTCAAGCGCCATGGACCAGGGGGACGTGACATGGCACTGCCGGTTCACTGCCGGTGCGCCCCGAGCATCCGCCGGCGCCGGCCGTCCGCGCTCGCTGTCGCCGTGTGCACCGCGCTGGTGCTCGTCGTCACCGGCTGGGCTCCGCGCCCCGGGGTCCCCGACGCCCTGCAGCCGCGCCCGGCCGCCGCCGACACCACCCAGACGCTCCGGTTCCTCGCCACCGCCGACCTCCACTTCGAGTCGCTGGGCAACAACCAGACCATCGGCGGCACGGCGTACGGCAAGAAGTACTGGTCCGACCTGGGCAGCAATCCCGATGTCACATCGGGAGACTGCCCGAAGATCGGCCTAGACGACAACAACCACTGCGACAACGTCACCAACGTGGCCGTGCTGAAGGCCATGATGGACACGATGAAGAACCCCGGAGACGTTCCTGTCTCCGGGGTCATCACCGCCGGAGACCAGCAGCGCCTGACGGCCAACGACGAGTGGGACGCCTTCCGCACCATCGTCGATGACTACGGCATGTCGAACAAGGTGTACGAGGGCCTCGGCAACCACGACGTCAACTGTGGCTACCGTACGCACAACGCGCAGCCGGCGGGCTGCTGGCCTCAGACGCAGGCCCAGGACATCGGGTCACGGGTGCGGGCGGGCACCAACTTCCACACCTGCTACGACGAGCTCAAGAGCATCGCGGGGTTCCGCTCCCCCCAGGACTGCCCCAGCTACGCCTGGGACATGGGAGGCGTGCGCTTCGTGCAGCTGAACCTCTACCCGCAGAACAACTACACCGACATCCGGGTGGGGAGCAAGATCACCCACCACGGCCTCACGTTCCTGCAGTACGACCTCGCCCGCTACGCCGCCGACGGCCGCCCGGTCGTGCTCGTGCACCACTACGGGTTCGACGGCTTCGGCACGGAAGACAGGTGGTGGACCGACGCCGAGCGCCTGGCGTACTGGAACGCCATCGCCCCCTTCAACGTCGTCCTCATCATCCAGGGGCACAACCACCCCAGCCACTTCGACAACAGCGCCCGCACCACCGCCTCGCCCGACATCCACTGGTTCAACAGGCCCGCGGCGGGGGACCCCCGAGGCGGCGAGCGCATCCCTTCGATCACCGCCGGGCCCGCGTGCCAGGAGTCGTGCGGGGAGGGGCCAGATGATGGTGGCTGGTGGCTGGACGTCACCATGACCCGTACCGGCAACGTCGGAACGATCAGCGCCACGCAGATGCGCACGCAGGCGTTGAAATGGAAGTCGAAGTACACGAAGCCGCAGACGGCCGCGAACGGGTTCGGGATCGACGTGGCCGTCCAGTACAACGACGTCACCTCGATGGCGAACAGACAGTACTCCTCGTGGACCTCGAACTTCGCCTTCCAGCCGCCCACGTCGGTCGCGGTGCTGCCCCGCAGCAGCGAGATCGTCGCCACGGCCTCCCCGACGGAGCTCGTCGACGTCGAGCTGCGTGACGCCGGCGGCAACCCGCTGGCGGGGGGGATCCCGGTGCGGGTCGAGCTCAGCACCGACTCGCCGACCGGGAGGTTCTTCGTCGCCGGCGCGCCGGCGACGAGCGTGACGGTCCCTTCTGGCGCGTCGCGGGTGAGCGTCGCCTACGGCGACACCAAGCCCGGCTACGCCACGCTCGGTGCCCACATCGCCACCAAGGACCTGCTCGGCCGCGCCGATGCGCCCTGGGCATTGATTCGCACCGTCGCCGGGCCGGCGAAGCACCTGGTGGTCACCACGCCGAGACGGACGGTGGCCGCCGGGTTGGACAAGGCAGGCCAGGAGCCGATCACCGTGGAGCTCCGGGACGAGCTGGGGAACCCCACGACCCGGATGCGGAACAGCAGCGGAGACGTCGTCTCCGTACCGCCACAGCAGCTTCAGCTCGCCTCGTCGGCCCCGTCGGGCTACTTCTCGCCGCGGCCGGGTGGCAGGGAGGACCCCGCCGCCTGCTCCAGCTGCTACAGCATCGGCGGGACCGCCAGCAGCGCCAGCTTCTACTACGGCGACACCACCCCCGGGTCGCGGTCGGTCTCGGTGACCGCCGCCGGCCTCACCGGGGGCCAGCCCGTCACCGTCGTCGCCGGCGCGCCGGCCGGCTTGAAGCTCGGGCGGACGTCGGTCACCGGGAGCCGCACCAGCCCGGCCAGCGCCAACATCGGCCCGATCGCCGTCACCCTCACCGACGCCGTGGGCAACGCCGCTGCCGCACCGACTGACGTCGGCGTCACGCTCTCGAGCGACTCTCCGACCGGCGTGTTCGCCGCCTCCCGCGGGGGCAGCCCGATCACCTCGGTGACCATCCGCAAGGGCAGCTCCTCGACTCCCGTCTACTACGGCGACTCCACCGTCGGCTCGCCCACCTTGACGGCGGCGGCGCCGTCGTCCGGCTCGGCCACCCGCACCGTCACGATCACCGACGGGGCGGCGTCGGGGGTGAGGATCACCTCGCCCGCGCTCAGCGCCACGACCTCCGCTCAGCCGGTGTCCGGTCCGCTGACGGTGGGCCTCGTGAACGCCGCCGGTGATCCGACCGTGGCGAGCCAGCGCACGGTGGTCGAGCTCGACACCACCTCCCCGGGTGGCAGCTTCGGCGTTCACTACGCGGCGATCGGCGACGAGGTCGTCGACCAGGTGGTCATCCCCGCCGGGGAGCCCTCGGTCGAGGTGTTCTACGGCGACCGGGTGGCGGGGAACCCGCTCATCACCGTCGCCGCGTCCGGACTCACGTCGGGGACCCAGGAGCAGCGTGTCGCCGCCGGCGAGCCCCGGTTCGCCCTGTTCGCCGGCGGGCCGGCAAGGGGCGCGGTGAGCGCGCGCACCGACGTGGGCCCGTTCCCCGTGCAGCTCGTCGACTGCTTCGACAACCCGACGGTCGCCCAGAGCGACACCGTGTTGTACGTCAGCTCCAGCGCCGGCCTGGGGACCGACACGGAGACGGCCGCCGGCACGAGCGGTACGAACCTCCCGGTGCTCGTGCCCGCCGGGGCGTCCAGCACCTCGGTGTACGCCGGCGGGACACGGGCGGGCGCCGTCGGGATGCGCGTGTTCGCCCCCGGCGTCGTCGATCGCAACTGCGACCCCGCGAACCCGGACCGGAACCCGAACTCGTACCAGACCTTGGTGCTCGAGCCGGGGCCGGTGGCCCGCGTCGGCATGCTGACCGGGGCCCTGACCGGACCGGCGAGCAGCACCGCCGCCGTCGGTCCGGGCGTGGTCCAGCTGCTCGACGCCTTCGACAACCCCGTCTCGCCGGCGGCGGCGACGCCGCTGACCGTGACCGCCGGGTCGCCGACCGGCCTCGTGGCGTCGACGCCGTCCGGCGCCGCCGTCACGAGCATCACCGTGCCCGCGGGGGCGTCGCAGGCCAAGCTCTGGGTGGGCGACACCCGGGCCGGGTCGTGGCAGGTG
>JALYMX010000045.1 GCA_030773495.1 Actinomycetota bacterium
GGTCGGCGACGGCGCGGGCGAGGGCGTCCGCCCCCTCGGCCACCACCGACCCGTCGCGGGCGACCAGGCGCAGGCGGGGGCCGCAGGCCGGGCAGGCGTTGGGCTCGGCGTGGAAGCGCCGGTCGGCGGGGTCCTCGTACTCCCGCCGGCACGCCTCGCACATGGTGAACCCCGCCATGGTGGTGGCCCGGCGGTCGTAGGGGATCGAGGTGATGATGGTGTAGCGAGGGCCGCAGTTCGTGCAGTTGACGAAGGGGTACTCGTAGCGGCGATCGCCGGGGTCGTGCAACTCGGCCAGGCAGTCGTCGCAGGTGGCGGCGTCGACGCTCACCGCCACCGCCGGCGCCGCCGACTCTCGGCTCTCCACGATGCGGAACCGGCCATCGCCGCTCCCGTTGAGCGGGGGGACGGCGCGCACCTCGACGGCGTCGACCTGGGCCAGCGGGGGCGCGTCCTCGGCCAGCCGGCGCACCAGCTCGTCGAGGGCGCCGGGTGGGCCCTCGGCCTCGACGAGGACTCCCTCGCTGTCGTTGGACACCGACCCGCTCAGCCCCAGCTCGACCGCGCAGCGGTAGACGAACGGCCGGAACCCCACGCCCTGCACGGTGCCCCGCACCCGGAGGCGGCGGCGCTCGCTCATGTGCGTGCGCAGATCAGCAGATGCGGGGGAGGGGGTCGCCGACCAGCATGTCGACGATGCGCGTGCCGCCGAACCCGGTGGTGATGATGACGATGCCGGGCGGCTCGGCCCGGATCTCGCCGATCATGGCGGCCTCCGTGCCAAACGGGTGGGCCCGCATGGCGGCTAGGGCGGCGTCGGCCTCGTCGGCCGGCACCACGGCTACCAGCTTGCCCTCGTTGGCCACGTACAGCGGGTCGATGCCGAGGATCTCACAGGCGCCGTTCACCGCGTTCTGCACGGGGACGGCCGCCTCCTCGAGAGCGACGTGGACGTCGGCGGCCCGGGCCAGCTCGTTGCACACCGTGGCCACGCCACCCCGCGTGGCGTCGCGCAGCCACCGGGTGGAGGGGGCGGCGGCAAGCAGCGACTCGACCAGGTCGCCCAGCGGTGCCGTGTCGGACTGCACGTCGGCCGAGATGCCGAGCTCGCCGCGGGCCAGCATGACGGCGATGCCGTGATCGCCGATGCGACCGGACACGAGCACCTTGTCGCCGGGCCGCACGGCGGACGCGTCGAGGCGTACGCCGGGGTGCACGACGCCCACGCCGGCGGTGGTGATGTAGAGCCCGTCGGCTCCCCCCTTGTTCACCACCTTGGTGTCACCGGTGACGATCTGCACGCCGGCGGTGACCGCCGCCTCCGCCATGTCGGCGGCGATGGCCTTCAGCTCGGCGATCGGGAAGCCCTCCTCGATCACGAACCCGGCCGACACCCAGCGGGGACGGGCGCCCATCATGGCCACGTCGTTCACCGTGCCGTGGACGGCCAGGTGGCCGATGGAGCCACCGGGAAAGCGCAGCGGCTTCACCACGAACGAGTCGGTGCTGAACGCCAGGCGCTCTCCCGAGGGCAGCTCCATCACGGCGCCGTCGGCCAGTGGCGCCAGCGTGTCGTTGCGGAAGGCCTCGAGGAACACGGCGTCGACGAGGGCGGCCGACGCCTTGCCGCCGGCACCGTGGGCCGAGTTGACCGCCTCCTCGAGCAGCCGCGGCCGGCGGCGGCGGAACGCCTCGATGCGGTCGAGGATGACCTCTTCGCGCGAGGGGGCGGCGGCGGAGCCGTCGGAGCCTTTGACGACGGGGGTGGTCATGCCGAGCGCACCGGGATCCTGGCCGCCGCCGCCTTGGTGAACCGGCCGTAGTTGTAGTAGGCGGCGCAGGCGCCCTCGGACGACACCATGCAGGTGCCGATAGGGGTCTCGGGGGTGCAGGCCGTGCCGAACACCTTGCAGTCCCACGGCTTGATGACGCCCTTGAGGACCTCGCCGCACTGGCAGGCCTTGGGGTCGGCGACGCGCACGCCGGGGACCGAGAAGCGCAGCTCGGCGTCCCAGGGGGCGAAGGCGTCGTTGAGCTTGAGGGCGCTCTGGGAGATGAAGCCCAGGCCCCGCCACTCGAAGTGGGGGCGCACCTCGAACACCTCGGCCATCACCTGCAGCGCCTTCAGGTTGCCCTCGTCGCGCACGGCCCGGGTGTACTGGTTCTCGACCTCGCAGCGGCCGTCGCGGATCTGGCGGAGCAGCATCACGATGGACTGGAGGATGTCGAGCGGCTCGAAACCGGCGGTGACGAGCGGCTTGCCGTACTGGGCGGGCACGAAGCGGTAGGGGCGGTTGCCGATCACCGTGCTCACGTGGCCCGGGCCGAGGAAGCCGTCGAGGCGCAGGTCGGGCGACTCGAGGATGGCCTTGAGGGGCGGGACGATGGTGACGTGGTTGCAGAACACGCTGAAGTTGGTGATCCCGGCGGCCCGAGCCTTCATGAGGGTGATGGCCGTCGACGGTGCCGTCGTCTCGAAGCCGATGGCGAAGAAGACGACCTCGCGCTCGCGGTTGTCGCGGGCGATGCGCAGGGCGTCGAGCGGCGAGTACACCATGCGCACGTCGGCGCCGCGGGCCTTGGCCTCGAGGAGGTTCCCGTTGCTGCCCGGGACGCGCATCATGTCGCCGAACGACGTGAACGTGACGCCGGGCGTCTCGGCGATGGCGATGCCGTCGTCGACCCGCCCCATCGGGATCACGCAGACGGGGCAGCCCGGGCCGTGGACGAGCTCCACGCTCTCGGGCAGCACGTTCTCGATGCCGTGCTTGTAGATGGTGTGGGTGTGGCCGCCGCACACCTCCATGAACTTCAGGTGGGAGTCCCCGGCCAGGACCGTGATCTCCTCGAGGGCCCGCCGGGCGGCGGCCGGGTCCCGGAACTCGTCGACGAACTTCACGCTGCCCCCTTGTGTCGCAGCTCGGTTTGCATGGCGCCCCACAGGGCGGCGGCCACGGCGGCCTGTGATTCTTGGATGCGGTGGACGCTGTCGGAGCGCACGACGATGCAGTGGTCCACGTCGTCGCTGGCGCCCATGCGCCCCCCGTCGTACCCGGCCAGCCCCACCGTGAGCATCCCCCGGCGCTTCGCCTCGGCGAAGGCCATGAGCAGGTTGTCGGAGTTGCCGCTGGTGGAGAAGCCCACGGCGATGTCCCCGCTGCGCGCGTAGGCGATGAGCTGGCGGGAGAACACCACGTCGAACCCGATGTCGTTGGACAGGGCGGTCAGCACGGCTTGGTCGAACGCCAGCGACCGGGCCGGCACGGGGTCGCCCGAGGGGGGCTGCGTGCACAGGCGGGTGAAGGCGTCGGCGTCGGTGGCGCTGCCGCCGTTGCCGAAGGCGAACAGCTGCCCGCCGGCGGCGAACCGCTCGGCCATGGCCGCGGCCACCGTGCGCACCTGGGCGTCGGTGGCGGCCAGCGTGGCCGTCCGCAACGCCGTGCTCTGGCGCCACTTGGCCTCGGCCGACCGGGCCAGGTCGGCCAGCAGGGTGGTGGCGTCGTGCTCCTCCTGCTCGATGAACGGGTAGAGGAAGTCGGTGGCCTCCGGGCTCATCGCAGTGTCATCTCCCCACCCGGCGCCGTCTCCGCCATCTCCATCTCGATCGCCGCCGCCTTCTCCAGGGTGGTGATGGCGGAGCCGGCGTGAACCAGGATCAGGTCACCCGGCCGGGGCGGGTCGATCAGCGAGGTGTCGACCCGCTCGCGCCCCTCGGCGGTGCGCACCAGCGCCTCGTCGCCGTCGACGACCAGCACCTCGGCGGGGCGTCCCTCGTCCGAGCAGGTGATGCACACGTCGTCGAGGCACAGGTCGGGCTTGAGCAGGCCCGGGTGCTCGAAGCACACGTGGGTGAGCTCCCACAGCAGGTGGTACACGCGCACGAACTCCTCCGACGCCCGCAGGGGGTCGTCGGTCTCGAGCCACAGCACGTGCTTGGCCGCGCCGGCCGGCGGTCGCTGCGGCCCGGCGCCGATCCACACCGTCTCCACGCCCCACGCGTCGCCCCGGCGCATGGCGGCGGCCACGGCGCGGTCGTCGGCACCGGCCACCGCCACCACCATGTCCCCGGTGCGGGCCGTGGTGCGCAGCGTGGCCACCAGGTCCTCGTCGGGGGCGATGGCCACCGCCGGCAGCGCCCGCTTGCCCATGATCACCGGGTGCACGAACTCCACGGCCACGTGGTGGGCGTGGAAGGGCCAACCCGGCGAGGCGCACCACATCGTGCCCCCGGCGTAGAACCGACGGGCCAGCGCCAGCGACGCGCGCGCCAGGTCGGAGGCCAGGCCGCTGATCCTTGCGCTGTCGCCCGAGCCGCCGGGCTCGGGAGCCGGGACGGTCTCGGGTCCGGGCGTCACAGTGGCGTGCTCTCCCGGAACTGGTCGATCTCGTCGCTCCACACGTCGTCCATCTGCTTCAGGAACGACAACGTGCGCTCGGCTTCCTCCTCGTCGATCTTGCTCATGGCGAAACCGACGTGGATGAGCACCCAGTCACCGACGTTGATGCCGCCGGCCTCGCCCATGACGAGACCGATGTTGACTTCCCGGCGCACGCCGTCGACCTCGGCCACACCCTTGTGCTCTTCGGTGCTGAGAATCTCGACCAGCTGGCCGGGGATCCCTAGACACATGGCGCGCCTCCTGAGGCTCGTGACGTGGCGGCGACGGCTCCCTCGCCGGGGGACGGGACGCCGGCGGGACCGGGCGTCGCTCCGCGGTTCCAGCGTACCTTTGGTCCGATCGTTAGTCGCGCGCCACGCGGCGGGCGACGGCGGCGCTCGGCGCGGTGGTCGGCGCGCTGGTCGGCAGGGTGGTCAGTGCCCATCCGGCCCACGGCGCTCGCCCTTCTCGCTGGGCTCGTCGACAGCGCCCAGGCTGCCGTTCGTGGCCCTCACCGCTCGTGCCGCGGCGTCGGTCACCCCGTCGAGCTCGGCCAGAGCGGCGGTGCGGGCCCGGACCTCCTCGAGGGCCACCAGGATCTCCTTGGCGTTGGCCGCGGTGCGGGCCGCCGCCCGCGACACGACCACCAACAGGACGAGGATGAGGATGGCCAGCGCCCCGCCGGCGACCGCCACGATGGCCCAGGCGCTCACCGGATCTCCCGGCTGCTCGCGGTAGTTGTCATCGACCGAATAGGTGAAGCCTACACCTAGCAGGCGCTGGCGGGTGTCCGGTTCGTCGGGCTCACCGGCGAAATGTCTCCGGCCCGCCCGGCCCTCAGCTGTGCCTGGCCAGGAGCCGGTCGGCGAGGCCGGACACGGCGGCGACCACCGGTCCGTCGGGGTCGAAGTCGAGGAGGGGGACGCCCTCCTTGTCGGCGTCGAGCACGGCGTCGCCCCACGGGACGAGGGCGGCGACCTCGAGCTCGTGGTTGGAGAAGAACTCGGCGATGGCCTCGATGTCGCCGGGCGAGCGCAGCTTGTTGGCCACCACCTCCACGTGGGGGATGGGCAGCTCGGCGGCCAGGGCGCCCATGCGCCGGGCGGTCTCCAGCGAGCGGTAGTAGGGCTCCACGACGAGGAGCAGCGCGTCGACGTGGCGGGTGGTGCCCCGGCTGAAGTTCTCCGGCGACGCCTCCAGGTCGAGCAGGGTGACGGCCGGGCCGGAGCGACCGGCGTCGGCCAGGATGCCGCTGACGGTGGCGTGGGCCGAGCACAGGCAGCCCTCGTCGGCGTGGGCCGGCATGGCCATGTGCACAACCGAGACGCCGTCGGGGGCCTCGGCGCCGAAGCGCTCCACGACGCTGCTCACGGGGTCGACGAGGGCCGGGCCGTCGAGGCGGCGGGACACCAGCCCGGGCGGGAGCGGGGGGATGGCGGCGGCCCGCTCCCGGTCGACGCCGAGGGCGACGGCGACGTTGGGGTTGCTGTCGCCGTCGACGACGAGGACGCGGTGGCCGCGGCGGGCCAGGAGGCGCGAGAGCGTCGCCGAGATCGTCGTCTTGCCGGCGCCGCCCTTGCCGGCGACGGCGATGCGCAGGCCTCCGAGCGGCCGGTCGGGGGCCTCGATGCTGGTGTCGACGGCGGTCACGGGGTCACCTCGGTGATGGTCGGCGTGTTGATGCGGTCGTTGATGCGGTCGTCGTTGATGCGGTCGTAGCGGCCCAGATAGGCCGACAGGTAGCGATGGCTCTCGCGGAGGGCGCCGGCCCAGGCGTGCAGCCACTCGACCCCCTCGTCGGTGAGGCGGTAGGTGCGGCGAGCGGGCCCGGCGGTGGAGTGCTCCCACCACGAGGCGACGAGCCCGTCGTCCTCCATCACCCTCAGCGTGCGGTACAGCCCGCCCGGGTCGACGCTGCGCAGCCCGAGCTGGGCGATCTGGTCGAGCAGGTCGTACCCGTGGGCCGGGGCTTCGCCGATGAGGAGGAGCAGGCTGGCCCGCAGGTAGTTGCGGGGGAGGCCGCCCTGGGGCTCCTCGAGCCCCTTCCTGGACTTGGCGTCGGGGGCCACAGAGCTCAGTGCTGATGCTGGCCGTGGGCGGCGGCCCGCTCCGACTGGCAGGCCGCGGCCTCGTCGGGGGAGTTGTGGCACCAGCAGTCGGCGCTGCACTCGCCGTGGGTCGGCCGGGTCAGGTCGCTCCACGCCGCGGCGAACTCCAGCCCGCCTTCGCGCACGCCCGCCTCCGACAGCGCGTAGCGCTCGCCCACCCGCTCGAGGTAGCCCTCCTGGGCCAGCAGGTCGAGGTACTCCTCCCCGATGCCGGCCTCGACGCCCAGGAAGCGCTCGAGGAGCGTGGCGTCGATCTGGTCGCCGAAGCCCTCGCCCCGCAGCCAGAACGCGACCTGCAGGATCTCGCTGCGCCAGTACATCTCGCGCAGCGTCTGCGACTTCGGCGGGTGCAGCATCTCGTCCACTTGAGCCTCCTTTGGCGAGGAGACCGGCACCCGCCAGGAATCCTCGACCCTCCTCTAAGGTTGCACCATCGCAGCGCACTAGGCCGCCGTCGCCGGGCAAAAAATCTTGCAGATCCCCCGCTGACGATCGAGCCAGATAGGTGTAGCCTACACATACCACGACCCAAAAAGGGGGGGTCCACACCCATGGCAACTGATGGTCGGAACCGGAGAACGCGCAGCGGCACTCGGCGTGGCGGCCCGGCTCCTGAGGCAGCATCGCCCCGCGGCGACTCGGTCACGGCAACGCAGGCCGGTCCCACGCCGACCGGCTCCGAGATGGAGAGCTTCAAGCGGGCCCGGCGCGACGTCGGCCTCATCGACGGCTACGACCCGCTCGACCCGATGGCTCCCATCGGCGTGCGCAGCCGGGCGATCGAGGAGCCGCCCGACGTGCTCTCCCTCGGCCCGCTGAAGAAGATCTACCTGATCTGGATGGTCGGCGCCTCGTGCGACGGCTGCACGGTCGCCGTCTCCGGCGGTACCCACCCCCGGGTGGAGCACCTGCTGGCCGGCATCATCCCCGGCCTGCCCCGGGTGGAGCTGATCCACACCGTCGTGTCCACCGAGGTGGGCCCGGAGTGGACGCACAACCTGTTCATGGCCGAGCGCGGTGAGCTCGACGCCCCCTACGTCATCACGTGGGAGGGCTCGGTGATGGACGAGTCCATCGCCGGCGACGGGTACTGGATGGGCCTCGGCGAGGATCCCGCCACCGGGCGCCAGATCACCAGCCTCGAGTGGCTCGACCGGCTGTCGCCGGGTGCCGCGGCCATCATCGCCATCGGCACCTGCGCCTCCTGGGGCGGCATCCCGTCCGCCAAGGGCAACCCGACCAACGCCATGAGCGTGGCCGACTACCTCGGCCGGGACTACCGCTCGGCATTCGGCGTGCCCGTGGTGAACGTCCCCGGGTGCGCTCCGGTCGGCGACAACTACCTGGAGACGGCAGCGGCCACGCTGCTATTCCTGAACGGGCTGGCCCCGCTGCCCGAGTTCGACGAGCTCGGCCGTCCGGCGTGGCTGTTCGGTGAGACGGTGCACCGCCACTGCCCCCGTGCCGGCTACTACGAGGAGGGCGTGTTCGCCGAGGAGTACGGCGACAAGGAGTGCCTCGTCGAGCTCGGGTGCTGGGGCCCGGTGGTGCAGTGCAACATCGCTGAGCGCGGCCAGGTCGACGGCCACGGCGGGTGCATGCAGATGGGCGGCATCTGCATCGGCTGCACCATGCCCGGCTTCCCCGACAAGTTCTCGCCCATCTTCGAGAAGTCGCCGGGCTCGATGCTGTCCAGCACCACCAGCCGCATCACCGGTGGGTTCATCCGCCGCATGCGCCGGATCACCATGAGCGACAAGAACATGGAGACCCGTTGGCAGAACGACCCGCCCACCGGCTGGGCCCGCTCCAAGACCGGCCCCCGTGGCGCCACGAAGGCGTTCCACAAGGCCTACAGCAAGGTCCAGCACTCGCACGAGTCCTATCGCTAGCACGGGCCTTCGGGCCGGCAGGGCGGGTCATCCGCCCCCCCTGCCGGCGCCGAGGTCCCGACAGGGTTTCCACACACCGACACGAAGACCAGGGGAGCAGCGCCTTTCATGTGTTTCAAGAATCTGCCGATTGAGTTCGACCAGAGCGGTAAGGCCACACTGAAGGAGGGCGCAGGCAACCCGTATGCGGTGACGCCGGCGGCCTCCAAGGGCTACGTCCGCCGCCAGGAGGGCCCGGGTGCCCAGCTGGCCGCGCCGCCCCGCCTCCGCGACTGGAACATCGACCCGATGACCCGCGTGGCCGGCGCCCTCGCCGTCCACTGCGTGCTCGACCTCGAGAACCGCAAGGCCGTGGAGGCGCACGCGCGGGCCATGCTCTTCCGGGGCTACGAGATCATCCTGCAGGGCCGGGACCCCCGCGACGCCATCGACATCACATCTCGCGCCTGCGGCGTGTGCGGCGGCGTGCACGCCACTGTCTCGTCCCTGTGCCTCGACATGGCCTTCGGCGCCTGCCCGCCGCCCCTCGGCATCGAGGTGCGCAACCTGGGCGAGGTGGGCGAGATGTTCTACGACCGCCCGCTGCACCTCGGCCTGCTGGCCGGCCCTGACTACTCCACCGCGCTGGTCTCGGTGACCAACCCCGAGCTGGTCACCCGGGCCGAGAAGACCCTCGCCCCCCACGGCGACGTCCACGGGTACCGCACCATCAAGGACATCATGGACGCCCTCAACC
>JALYMX010000046.1 GCA_030773495.1 Actinomycetota bacterium
GCCCTCTCCTTCGAGGCGCAGGAGCTCATCCCCATCCCCGTCGAGGACGCCATCCTCGACTTCCAGATCCTCGACGACGTCGTGACCCACGACGGCGACCCCCGCATGCGGGTGCTGCTGGCCGCCGCCCAGCGCGACATGGTGCGCAACCACCTGAGCGCGGTGGACGGCGCCGGGCTGCGCGTTGGCGCCGTCGACGTGGTGCCCTTCGCCCTGGTCCGGGCCCTGACCGCGAACGCCAGCCCCTTCGAGAGCGACGACCGGGCCCAGGCCGTCGTCTGCATCGGTGGTGGCGTGACGAACGTAGTGGTCCACGAGCAGGGCGTCCCCCGGTTCGTGCGGGTGCTGCTGGTGGGCGGCGACGACGTCACCGACGCCATCGTCCGGGAGCTGGACGTTCAGATCGACGAGGCCGAGAGCCTCAAGCGCCGCGCCGACATCTCCTCGCCCGATCCGGCGGTGGCCCGCGCTGGCGAGGTCGTGATGGACCGCCTCACCCCCCTCGTCGAGGAGATCCGCGGATCGCTGGACTACTACCTGGCGCAGTCCCAGTCGGCCAACATCGACCGGGTTCTCGTCACCGGTGGTGGGAGCCGCATGGCCGGCCTCATGGAGCGCCTCCAGGCGCAGCTCGGTGCCCGGGTGGAACCCGCCCGGCCTCTCAAGGATGTGCGGGTCGGTGGGGGCGTCGGCCTCACCGAGGCCGAGCTGATGGAGCTCGAGCCGCTCCTCACCGTGCCCGTGGGCCTGGCCCTGGCCGGCGAGGTGCAGAAGGGCGTGCGCCGCATCTCCCTGCTTCCCGGCGAGGTCGCCCTCGTGCGCGAGCAGCGCCGGCAGACGCTGGCCACCGCCGGCGCCGTGGCCGGCCTGGCCGCCGTGCTCGTCGGCCTGTGGTCGGCCCGTGGCGGTGAGGTCGCCAGCGAGCAGGCCAGCGCCCGCGAGGCCGAGGAGAAGGTGCAGTCGTTGCAGCGGGAGGAGGCCACGCTGGGCGACACCATCGCCCTCGACGCCGAGCTCGCCCAGCGGCGGGCCCAGGTGCAGAACGTACTCAGCAACGACATCGCCTGGACCCGACTGTTCAACGAGGTGGCCACCGTGCTCCCGAGCGACGTGTGGCTCACCTCGTTCAACGCCCAGTCCGGTGGCGCCGTGAACTTCAGCGCCAAGGGCTTCGACCAGACCTCGACCGCCCGCTGGCTGCTGCGCATGGCCGAGCTCAAGTCCCTGTCGGGGCTGTGGGTTCCCACCTCGACCAAGAGCGGGCAGGGCACGGCGGCCATCGTCACCTTCTCCTCGGACGCCAACCTCACCCCCGCGGCCCGGTCCGACCGGGTGCAGCGCTACCTCGGAGGCCCCCAGTGAAGCGCCAGACCCTTCTCATCGGTGCGGCGGCGGCCGCCGCCGTCCTCGTCCTGTGGTACGTCCTGCTCTGGAGCCCGCGGCAGTCGGCGCTCTCGAAGGCGTCGGAGCGCCGTGAGGCGGCCGAGGCCAAGCGCGACGAGCTGGCCACCCGCGTCGGGCGGCTGCGGGCCTCCCAGAAGGACGAGCCGCTGAAGCTGGCCCAGGTCGAGGCGTTGCGCACCACCGTGCCCGACGAGCCCCAGCTGGCCGCCTTCATCCTCGACACCAACGACGCCGCCGCCAAGGCGGGGATCGACTTCATCAGCGTGGCGCCGAGCGAGCCGGCGCCGGCCACCCCGGCGACCGGGGCAGCCGCCGCCGGCGCCGCCCCGGCGGCAACCGCCGCACCGGGGACGCCTCCGGCCGAGATCAAGCTGCAGCTGCAGGTGAGCGGGGGCTACTTCCAGGTCCTCGACTTCCTGAACCGCCTGAACGACCTGCCCCGGCTGGTCGTGACGGACACCCTCACCATCAACAGCGACGACCAGGCCAAGCTCACCGTCGCGGTGTCGGCCCGGATGTTCGTGCGCACGGTCCCCGCCGGTTACGGGAACGTCCCCGCCGCCACCGTGGCCACGCCGGCCACCACCGTCACCACCGCCCCCAGGGCGGCGACGCCCCCTCCCACGGCCACCGCGGCCGGCAACCCCACTGCCACCGGAGCGAAGTCATGACCGCGACGCACAGCGCCCCCGCCGACCCTCGCCGCCGCCTGGGCATCATCATCGGTGTCGGGATGGGCCTCGGCCTGCTCCTGTTCCTCGCCACCCGCGTCGTGGGTGGCGGGGACGACACGGGGGAGGTCGCCGCCGTCGGCGCCGCCCCCGCCGTGACGACGCCGACGACGACGGCCCCCCCGGCGGCGCCGGCGGAGGCCACGGTCGAGACCTTCGAGGTCTTCACGACCAAGAACCCGTTCATGCCCCTGCGCTCGGCGGCACCCGCCACGCCGGCCTCCCCGGCCGTCACCCGCACCACGCCGGGCACCGGCGC
>JALYMX010000047.1 GCA_030773495.1 Actinomycetota bacterium
CCCCGAAACGGGTGGGCAGCGGCGCGCCGGGGTCCCCCTCGTATGCTGCGCCGATGAAGGTGGTGGTGACGGGAGGGGCGGGGTTCATCGGCGCCAACCTGTGCCGTCTCCTGGTCGGTCGCTCCGAGGTCGACGACGTCGTCGTCGTCGACGACCTGTCCACCGGCGCCGCCGCCAACCTCGAGGGTGTCGGCGGCGTCCGCCTGGTCGAGGGCACGATCCTCGACCCGCACGTGCTCGACCGGGCCTTCGACGGAGCCGCTGCCGTCGTGCATCTCGCCGCCCGGTCGTCGGTGCCCCGCTCCGTCGAGCACCCCGTCGCCGCCCATGCCGCGAACGCCACGGGCACCGTCGAGGTGCTGGAGGCGGTGCGCCGGGCCGGCGGCCCGCACGTCGTCGTGGCGTCCTCGTCGTCGGTGTACGGCGCCAACCCCGCGCTCCCCAAGCACGAGGGCCTGGCGCCCGTGCCGATGAGCCCCTATGCGGCCAGCAAGCTGGCCTCGGAGTCCTACGCCCTGGCCTACGCCGCCTGCTACGGCCTCGACGTGCTCGCCTTCCGCTTCTTCAACGTCTTCGGCCCGCTCCAGCCGCCCCGCCACGCCTACGCCGCGGTGGTGCCCGCCTTCGTGTCCGCCGCCGTGGCCGGCCGCCCGCTCCCGGTCCACGGTGACGGGCGCCAGACCCGCGACTTCACCTACGTCGGCACGGTGTGCGCCGTGCTGCTCGACGCCGTCGTCCGCCGTGTCGCCTGCGCCACACCGGTGAACCTGGCCTTCGGCGCACGCGTCTCGCTGCTCGAGCTCATTGCCGAGCTCGAGGCCGTGCTGGGGCACCGCCTCCCCGTCGAGCACCTCGAGGCCCGGCCGGGCGACGTGCGCCACACCCAGGGCGACGACACGCAGCTACGGGCGCTGTTCCCCGACGCCCGGGCGGTGGCGCTGTTCGACGGCCTGCGGGAGACGGTGGACTGGTTCCGTTCGCGGGGCGAGTGAGCCCGACGCGGCGTCGCCGCGCACCGGTCAGCCGGCGGCCACCAACTGCTCGCGCTTCTCGCGGCGCTCGCGGAGCCGGCGGGCGGCGGCGCCCACCCTGGCGATGTGCCGCAGCACACGCTCGCGGGCCTGCTCGGCCTCGGGCGACAGGCCCTCGACGCTCTCCATCTGCCAGTGGCGCAACACGAGCGGCACCAGGATGTGGTCGTGGTGCTCGGCGAAGTCGTAGATCCCGACCGAGGCGATGCGGGCGGCGTGGGTGGGGAAGTCGGCGATGCCGGTGCCCGGCATGGCGAACTCCCGCACCTGGCGGTCGATGGCCAGCACGACGGTGGACGGGTCGTACTCCAGCGTGGCGTCGGTCAGGTCTCGGTAGAACAGGTAGTGCAGGTTCTCGTCCGCCGCCACGCGCGCCATCACCTCGTAGCCCGGGCGGTCGGTGAGCAGCTTGCCCGTGTTGAGATGGGCGATGCGCGTGGCCAGCTCCTGGAGCGTGACGTACACCATGGTGTCGGCCGGGTTCTGGGGCTCGGGGGTAATGCCGTCCGACACCTGGCGCATCCGGGCCCGCTCGAGCGCCACGGGGTCGAGGGCCCGGGTGACCGTGAGGTAGTCGCGGATGACGATGGCGTGGCGGCCCTCCTCGGCCGTCCATCGCCGGGCCCACTCGCCCCACGCCCCGTCGCCGAAGACACCCTGGATGGTGTTGTAGTAGTAGGGCAGGTTGTCCTCGGTGAGCAGGTTCAAGAACAGGGCGCTGCGGACGGCGTCGGGGACGGCGTACTCCTCGGGGTCCCACACCTCGTCGGGGGTGAAGTCCCGGCCGCGGCTCCAGGGCACCATCTCGTGCGGGAACCACTCCTTCGCCTTGGCCAGGTGGCGCTCGAGGAGGCGGGCGACGGTGGGCTCGAGGTCGGCGAGCAGCGCGTGGTGGTCGTCCATGCGCAAACCCTACCTACCGGTCGGTAGGCACTGCCACCGTCACCGCTGCCGCCGGCTCACGGGCGTGCCGCGAGAGAGGGCCACGACGGCGGCGGCGCCGAGCACGCCCACTCCGCCCAGCGCCTGCACGGGGCGCAACCCCTCGCCGAGCACGGCGGCGGCGAGCACGATGCCGAAGAAGGCCTCCAACGTCATCACGACCGAGGTGCGGGTCGGCCCCAGCCGGTCGAGCGCGGCGAACATGAGCGCGAAGGCGGAGGCCGTGGCGATGCCGTTGACCACCAGCGCCCGCCACCGGCCCTCCGAGTCCAGCCCTCCGGTGGTGGTGGTGGCGGCGACGAACGACACGGCGGCGCCGGCCGCCACCCAGGCGCCGAGGGTGAGCGCGCCGGTGGCGCGAGCCAGGCGGCTGCTCGCCACCAGGTAGACGGCGAACGAGGCGGCCGACGCCAGGGCCAGCACCACGCCGGCCGGGGTGATGGCGACCCGGCCGCCGCCACCACGACGAGGGCGGTGCCGACGGCCGAGAGGGCGAGGGCCCACAGGGTCCGGGGGTCGCGGCGCTCCCAGCCGAGGGCCAGCTCGAGGGCGGCCACCATGGCCGGGTAGGTGTAGAAGACCAGCGCGCCGGCGGCCGCCGTCCCCCGCTCGAGGGCCAGGTAGAACAGCGTCGCCTCGAAGCTGTAGGCGACGGCGCCGAGGAGAAAGGCGGATACCCGCTCGCCCCGGGCCGGCAGCACCGGCCCGCCCCGCCCCGCCAGCAGCGCGAACAGCACGGCGGCCGCCGCCGCGAACCTCACCCCCAGGGCGGTCGCCACCCCCACGCCGGACGCGGCCAGGCTGCGGTTCGCCACGATGGTGACGCCGAAGGAGGCGGCGGCGCCGACGGCCAGCGCCGCTCCCAAGCGCGCCGTCCCTTCCGGGCCCGCACCGGGGGGCGGCGCCATGGGGATGCATTCAACCGCGTGCGCTTCCGTGCCCGCTGGACTAAAGTCGACTTCGCAGGTCAGGATTAGGCCCGGAAACGATCTGGGAGGACGACATGACAGTGCAGCTGGGAGACGTGGCGCCCGACTTCACGGCGGACACCACCGAAGGCAAGATCAGCTTCCACGAGTGGCTGGGAGACAGCTGGGGCGTGCTCTTCTCGCACCCCAAGGACTTCACCCCGGTCTGCACGACGGAGCTCGGAGCCGTCGCCAAGCTGAAGGACGAGTTCGACAAGCGCAACACCAAGGTCATCGCCGTCAGCGTCGACCCCGTCGAGTCCCACCAGCGCTGGATCGGCGACATCGAGGAGACCCAGGGCGCCAGGATCAACTTCCCGATCATCGGCGACCCCGACCGCTCGGTGTCCGACCTCTACGGCATGATCCACCCCAACGCCAGCGACACGGCGACGGTGCGGTCGGTGTTCGTCGTCGGCCCCGACAAGAAGCTGAAGCTCACCATCACCTATCCGCAGTCGACGGGGCGGAACTTCGAGGAGGTCCTGCGGGTCATCGACTCGCTCCAGCTGACCGCCAAGTACCAGGTCTCCACGCCGGCCGACTGGAAGGACGGCGAGGACGTCATCATCATCCCCGCCATCTCCGACGAGGAGGCCAAGGACAAGTTCCCGAAGGGGTGGGACGCCAAGAAGCCGTACCTGCGGCTCACGCCGCAGCCCAACCGGTAGGGCCTTGGCGCGCCAGCCTGCGTGAGGGGCAGACTGGCCCGGTGCCGAGCGCCGTCGTCGTCGACGCCGTGCGCACTGGCATCGGCCGGCGCAACGGGAAGCTGCGGGGCTGGCACCCCGTCGACCTGGCCGGCGAGGCGCTCCGGGCGCTGGTGACCCGGAGCGACCTCGACCCGGCCCTGGTGGACGATGTCGTGATGGGCTGCGTGATGCAGGTCGGCGAGCAGGGCCTCAACGTGGGCCGCAACGCCGTGCTGGCCGCCGGGTTCCCCGAGTCGGTGCCGGCCACCACCGTCGACCGCCAGTGCGGCAGCTCGCAGCAGGCTGCCCACTTCGCCGCGCAGGGGGTCATGGCTGGCGCCTACGACGTGGTCATCGCCGCCGGCGTGGAGAGCATGACCCGCGTCCCGATGGGAGCGTCGATGCAGGTCGGCGGGATGCCCTTCGGGCCCTCGGTGTTCCGACGCTACGCGCCAGCCGGGGGGTTGGTGCCCCAGGGCGTGTCCGCCGAGCTGGTGGCGGAGCGGTGGGGCCTGTCGCGCGAGGACCTCGACGCGTACGGCGCCCGGTCGCAGCAGCGGGCGGCGGCGGCTCGCGCCGAGGGACGCTTCGCCGGCGAGATCGTGCCGGTCGCCGTCCGCGACGAGAACGGCCACGACACCGGCGAGGTCTTCGCCGACGACGAGGGCATCCGCCCCGACACCACCGTGGAGGCGCTGGCCGCCCTCAAGCCCGCCTTCACGGAGGACGGCGTGGTGACGGCGGGCAACTCGTCGCAGATCTCCGACGGCGCCGCCGCCGTGCTCGTCATGAGCGAGGAGCGGTGCGCCGCCCTGGGGCTCACGCCCCGTGCCCGGTTCTCGGCCTTCGCCGTGGCCGGAGTCGACCCCGTCACCATGCTCACCGCGCCCATCCCCGCCACCGCCAAGGTGCTCGAGCGGGCCAAGGTCGAGCTCGACGACGTCGACGTGGTGGAGCTCAACGAGGCCTTCGCCTCGGTGGTGCTGGCCTGGGAGCGGGAGCTGCGGCCCGACACGGCGCGGGTGAACGTCAACGGCGGTGCCATCGCCCTCGGGCACCCGCTCGGCGCGTCGGGAGCCCGCCTGCTCACCACCCTCGTGCACGAGCTCGAGCGCACCGGCGGGCGATGGGGGCTGCAGGTGATGTGCGAGGGCGGCGGGCTGGCCAACGCCACGCTCGTGGAGCGTCTGGGGTAACTCGCCCGGCGAGACTTCCGGGGCGGACGGTCTGCAACACTGCAGGCATGCCCGCTGCAGGGCCAGGTCTGGCCCAGCTTCTCTCGGCACTGGCCGAGCAGAGCCCGGACGGACTCCTCGTGGTCTCGCCGGAGGGCCGGTTGGCGTTCCTCAACGACCGGTTCCTCGAGCTGTGGCGCCTGCCCGCCGACGTGGTGCGTTCCTCGGACGACCGCCGGGCGCTCGAGGCGGCGGCGGCGCGCGTCGTCGACCCCGCCGGCTTCCTGGCCAGGGTCGAGGAGATCTACGCCCAGCGCCGGCCGACGCACGACGAGGTCCAGTTGGCCGACGGGCGGGTGCTCGACCGCTACGGGGCGCCGCTGCGGGACGGGGCGGGCGTCGAGCTTGGATGGGCGTGGTACTTCCGCGACGTCACCGAGCTGCGTCAGGCCGAGGCCGAGCAGCGCGGGCTGGCGGTGACGCTCCAGGCCAGCCTCCTCCCGCCTCGACCGCCCACCGTCCCCGGGATGGAGGTGGCCAGCCGGTACCGGCCGGGCGACACCAAGCTGCTGGTCGGCGGCGACTTCTTCGACGTGTTCCGCCTCGACGCCAACGCCTGGGGCCTGGTGGTGGGCGACGTGTGCGGACGGGGCGCACGCGCCGCCTCGCTGACCGCCCTCACCCGGTACACGATGCGGGCCGCCGCCGTGCACCACGCCCTGCCCTCGGCCGTGCTGGAGGAGGTGAACGCCGGCCTCCTGGCCGACGCCGCCGCCGTGGGCAGCGACGACCGCTTCTGCACGGCGGTGTTCGCCCGGCTCGAGCTCGACGTGTGCGGCGCCTGGGTGACCCTGGCCAGCGCCGGCCACCCCCGGCCCATCGTGGTGCGCCGGGCCGGGTGGATCGACGTGCGGGGCCAGACGGGGACGCCGGTGGGGATGTTCGACGTGCCCGACGTCAGCGACGATCGGGTCGGCCTCGGGCCCGGCGACGCCCTGGTGTTCTGCACCGACGGCATCACCGAGGCCCGCAACAGCGCCGGCGAGATGTTCGGCGACGAGGGCCTGCCGACCGCGCTGGTGGAGTGTGCCGGCGCCGGCGCGGAAGCGATCGCCGACACCGTGCTCGAGGGGGCGGCACGCTTCGCCAGGGGCAGCGTGCGCGACGACGTGGCCATCCTCGTGGTGCGCGTGCCCGAGGACGCCAAGGAGGCGTCGCTGGACCGCCTGGTGGCTGCCACCGGGCTCGATGCCGACGACCTCGACCTGCCCGGCTACCCGGTCGGCGACCCCTACGGGGGGCTGTGGAAGCAGCGCCCCCTGGCGCCGCGCGAGGCGCGCATCCGCCTTCCCACCGAGGCGGCCAGCGTTCCCAACGCCCGCCGGTTCCTCGTCGGGGTGCTGCGGAGCTGGCGCATGCCCGAGGTCGTCGAGGGCGACGTCGGGCTGCTGGCCAGCGAGGTGGTCACCAACGCCGTGCGCTTCTCCACGTCGCCGGTCACCGTGATCGTCCGCTACGACGGGCAGGTGGTGCGCCTAGAGGTGGGTGACGGCTCGCGCGCGCTGCCGCGGGTACGCCAGCCCGACGCCGACGAGGTCACCGGGCGCGGCCTGCTGCTCGTGGAGTCGCTGGCCTCGGCGTGGGGGGTGAGCCCCACGGTCGACGGCAAGCGCGTGTGGTTCGAGGTGCCGGCGGCGCCGGCCGCCTGAGGGACCGCCTTAGAACTACGTGCGTGGCCGCCACTGCGTTTGCCCTCGTCGCAGGGCCAGATTCGGCCCGCGGCCGCGCACGTGGTTCTTCGGCGGGCCCTGACGCCGCCGGCACCCGGCGGTTCCGTGGGTAGGCTTGCTAAGTGATCCGGCTGGTGCTCGCCGTGGTGATGTTCCTCGTCATCATGCGGGTCGGCCTGGCCGTGCTGCGGGCCCTGGCCCGCCCCCTGCCGGGGCCCCCACCCCCCGGGGAGATGCGCCGGGTGAACGTGCGCTACCGCTGCCCCACCTGCGGTGTGGAGCTGAGAATCACCATCGCCCCCGAGGCCGACCCCGACCCGCCGCGCCACTGCATGGAGGAGATGCAGCTCGTGGCGCCGGTGGAGTGAACGCTCCTAGCGGTACTTGGTGGCGGTGATGAAGCCGGCCGTGATCAGGCCCAGCCCGACGAACAGGTACTCGTTCTTGGCGTCGCCCGGCAGCACCTCGAGGTAGTTGGCGATGATCACCACCATGCCGACGATCAACAGGCTGAACATCAGCACGGGAACCCAGCGCGGGCTCACCTTCACTTCGCGCGGTGTCGGGGGCGTGTACCTCCCCGAGCCCTTGGCCGTGACCCTTCCGGTCCCCGGTCGCGCCGCCGTCCTCGCCTTGGCCGGCCGTTCGTTGCGCTTCCGGCCGGTGCTCTTCGGGCCGGTGCGCTCGGAGCGGGGCATGGAGCGAGGTTAGCGGTGCGCCGCCCGCGCCTGCTCCTCGCCGCCGGGTGCAGCCTGCTCGGCTTCCTCGCCTTCACGGCGGTCAGCGCCCGCCCGGCCGATCCGGCGGCGCGGCTGTCCCGCAGCTACCGCCTCGCTGATCTGATCGAGGGCGAGCAGCGGGCCACGGCGTCGCTGCGCAGGGAGGTCGTCGACCTGCGCGCCCGGGTGGAAGACCTGCGCTCCCGCCGGGCCGGATGGCGGGCGGCGGCCGCCGTCCACCAGGCGGAGCTGACCCGGCTGGGCGAGCTCGCCGGCCTCGAGGCCGTGCGCGGGCCCGGCGTGCGCGTCGTGCTCGACGACTCCGAGCGGGAGCGGGCGCACACCGGCAACGTCAACGACCTGGTGATCCACTCCCAGGACGTGCAGGCCGTGGTGAACGCCATGTGGCGGGCGGGCGCCGAGGCGGTGGCCATCAACGGCCAGCGCCTGGTCGCCACCAGCGCCGTGCTGTGCGTGGGCAACACCTTGTTGCTGAACGGCACCGTCCACTCGCCGCCGTACACGGTGTTCGGTGTGGGCGCCGAGCGGGAGCGGTTCGAGACGGACGCCCTGGTGCGGCGCCTGCACGACGCCGCCACCGCCTTCGGCCTGCGGTTCTCGGTCACGCGCGTCGACGAGGTGGAAGCCCCGCCCTACCGCGGCGCCACCGGCATGTCCTACGCCCGACCCGTCGAATAGGGCGCCGCGCAGGACTACCGTGCCCCTGTGGGCAGGCGCGTGCTCGTCGTCGACAACTACGACTCGTTCGTCTACAACCTGGTGCAGTACCTGGGCGAGCTGGGCGCCGAACCCGTCGTCCGCCGCAACGATGCCATCACCGTGGACGAGGCCGCCGCCCTGGCCCCCGACGCCGTGGTCATCAGCCCCGGGCCCGGGCGCCCGGCGGACGCCGGCGTGAGCAACGCCGTCATCGCCGAGCTGGGCCGGAGCACCCCCGTGCTCGGCGTGTGCCTGGGGCACCAGTGCATCGGGGAGGTGTTCGGCGGCCGCGTGGTGCGCGCCCCCCGGGTGATGCACGGCAAGACGTCGCCGGTCTCCCACGCCGGTGCCGGCGTGATGGCGGGGCTGCCCGACCCGTTCGAGGCCACCCGCTACCACTCGCTGGTGGTGGAGCGGGAGACGCTCCCCGACGTGCTCGAGGTCACCGCCGAGGCGGACGACGGCGTGATCATGGGCGTGCGCCACCGGGAGCTTCCCATCGAGGGCGTGCAGTTCCACCCGGAGTCCATCCTCACGACGGTCGGCCGACCGCTGCTCGCCAACTTCCTCCGCTACGCCGGGCTCGCCGCCTGAAGCGGCGGGGCCGCCGGCGGCCCCCTGATCAGGCGGAAATGGCCCGGTCCGGCTATTCACGTTGGGTGGCCGTTGTCCGATTGTTGGGCGATGGCCCCGATCCTGGCTGACATCACCGTCTCGGTGAACGTGTCGCAGCCCCAACCAGGGTCGCCGGCCACCACGATCACACCCGCAGCGTCAGTGCCGAGCGGCTCCCGACCGGGACCGTTGCCGAGGACAGGGTTGGGGGGAGCGGTGGAGCTCCTGCTCGTCGCCCTTCTGCTCGTCTGCCTCGGCGCTGTCGTCGTCCGGGCCGTTCGCCGGCCCGCCGCCTGAGAGGAACTCCCAAATGCGCAGGATCAGCATCGCCGCCGCCGGTGTCGCGGCCGCCGCCGTGGCCGCCTCGGTGGTGCCGGCGTCGGCCGCCGACGTCACCGTGGCCCTCAGCAACCCGGGGGGCAGCCGGACCGTGTACGTGGAGAACCTGCTCGGGCAGCCGCTGAGCACGCTCGACTTCGGGACCGGGCGTGTGCAGCCGTTCCGGGTGCGGGTGGTCGACGACACCATGGACCGCAACGGCTTTCGCGTGCTGGCCACCATGACCAACCTCTACAAGGCCGCGGGAGCGTCGTCGTACGACTTCGCCACCAGCATCGCCTCCGACCGGGTGTCGGTCGGCTACCCGGCCACGCCGGTGAACGCCCTCGACATCGAGGCGGTGGTGGCCCCGGTCTACGACCTCACCGAGACGGTCACGGGCACCCTCTGCACCACGCTGACGACGCTGTCGCTGCCGGGCGCCACACCGTGCGACATCAACCTGAGCGGCCTCACCGGCGTCCGCCAGACGCTCGAACACACCGTCGACCTGGCCAACCTGCCCGGCCTGCCTCTGGTCCCCCAGGCCGGCGACACGGGTGCCTTCACCAACCCCGCCTACGCCGGGTTGGCGGCGGCCGCTCCCCAGCCGGCCAGCCCGCCGGCGGCCACGAGCGTGCGCCTGTTGAGCGGGGACGTCGGCACCACCCTCACCGGGCTCCAGTCGGCGCTCAACACCGTGGTCACCTCGGCGTCGTCGGTCACCAGCCTGGTGCCGGAGGCCGACGTCACCGCTGCCCTGCGGGACTTCCTCACCGGTGTGGTGTGGGACGCCCTGTTGCCGGCGGACAAGACGGCGCTCGTCGAGGGCCTCACGGCCACGGCGCGCACGCTGGTCCCCGCCGACCTGGTCGCCCAGACCGGTACGTACCTCTCCTTCCCCCAGCTCAACGTGGCCGTTCCCCCGTCGGCGGCCGCCGGTGACTACCGGGGCACCCTCGTCGTCACCTCGGTGCAGACGTGAGGCGGGCGGCGCTGCGGGCCGGCGCCGCCGCCGGCGCCCTCGCCGGCCTGCTGGCGCTGACGGCCGGGCCGGCGGCAGCCATCGAGTCGCCGGAGTTCCGGCTCGAGCCCGTCGACCGGGACGGGCCGCGGGCCAACCTCCGGGAGGCCCTGCGCCCGGGGCGCACCACCACCGACGCAGTGGTGCTGACCAACAAGACCGATCGCCCCCTCCCGCTGCGCCTGTCCGTCGCGCCGGCCACCGTCGGCCCCGACGGCTCGGTGCGCCTCACCGGGAGCGAGGCCGTCGCCTCGTGGGTGAAGTTGGAGGACGGCCTCGTCACGCTGGCGCCGCGGTCGTCCCGGGCCGTGCGCTTCGTGGTCCACGCGCCCCGCGAGCTGCCCGGCACGGCCATGACCATGGCCATCGTGGCCGAGCCCGCCGCCCCGTCGCACGCCCCGGTGGCCGTGCTCCAGCGGCTGGCCGTGATGGCGTACCTGGCGCCGGCCGGCTCGTCGCTCGTGGCCTCCCTCGGATGGGTGCTGTGGGTGGCCGCCGCCGCCTTGGCCGTGGTGGTGGGCGTCGCCCTCTCCCCGACGCAGCGGGGCCGGCGGCGGGTGGCCCGCCTGTCGGCGCTGCGT
>JALYMX010000048.1 GCA_030773495.1 Actinomycetota bacterium
TCCCGAAGATGCTGGTTTATCGTCTGGAGTTCGCAACCTAGGAGCGCCATGACGACCTCGGAGAGGTTCCGCAACGAAGAGGACTCCCGTCGGCGATGGCGACGGGTACCGGTACGGCTGACGATGCACTGCAGGCGCCTCGGCCGAGGCGAGCAGGAGATGGTCGTCGAGGCGGTGGACCTGTCGCCCGGGGGCGTGCGGCTGCGGGCGCCGGACCGGCTCATCACCGGCGACGTGGTGTTGTGCTGGACAGACTCCGGCAGCGAGGCCGCCCCGGTCGGCCTCAAGGGGTTGGTGGTCCAGGCGAGAGCGCACCGCAACGAGACGTGCGAGGTGCACGTCGCGTGGACCAACGTCTCGCCGGAATCCGGCGACCTGCTGAACCGGCTCCTCACCCTTCACGAGACCCAGCACCCAGCAGCCAGCACCGACCCGGTCTGAGGGCAGAGTGGTCACCGGCGATCGCGCCCGGGCTGGGGAACCTGCCTCGTGCGGACCGGAGGCCGGCGGCCGGTGCGAAGCTCAGAGCCGTGACGGGCACGACGAGGAGTCGCCACCTGCGTCTGGTCATGTCGCCGATCCGGCTGCCGGCGACCCTGCGAGCCGACGCCTTTCTCTTGCCCGGCGACCTGCTCATCGTGGGAGGTCCGACATCCGCGCTCAGCCGGATGGCGGCGGACGCGACGTGAAGGTGCGCAACGGCTCACACCATCCAGGTGGTGGCCGCGCCTCGCCGCCCTCCACGCCCCGACACGTTCTCAGCGCCCGTCTTTCGGATAGCTTTCGTCCATCGACGCCGGCGGAGCGCGTTGGGTAAGGAGAGGAGCGCATGGGCTCGAAGACCTGGAAGGCCGCAGCCGTCACGGCGGCCGTCGCCCTCAGCGCGGTGGGAACTGCGGGGCCGGCCGCCGCCCGTCACGGGAAGCCGGTCCGGGTGGCCCTCTCCGGGGCCGAGGAGGTGCCGGCGAACCCGCACGGGCGGGCGGATCGCGGCTCGGCGTGGCTCAAGCTCGACGAGCGGAAGGGGCAGGTGTGCTGGCGGTTCGGGCGCCTCACGCTCACCGCCGGCGACTCCCTGCCCACCGCCGCCCATGTCCACAGGGCGCCCAGGGGACAGGCCGGGCCGGTCGTCGTCCCCCTCTTCACGACGGCCGACGCGCCCGCCACCTACCCGACCGGGGTGTCCTGCGTGGCGGCGGCGCCCGAGCTGGTCCGGGAGATCCGCGCCAACCTCTCCGGGTTCTACGTGAACCTCCACAACGCCCAGCACCCGGCGGGCGTCGTGCGGGGCCAGCTGGACGGCCAGCGCACGGCGGCGAAGGCCGACCATCCGAGGAACCGCGACCGTCGCCACCGCGAGCAGCGCCCCCACCGGTAGTCCTTCGCGGGCGCCAGCGCGCCGTGGCGCACGGAGCAAGCGGGTGGATCTGCCCGTTGACACCGCCTCGTTCTTAGGGTTACCTAAGAAGGGATGGCAGGAAGCCCTCACCGCTCCACGGGCAGCGCCGCTCGCCTCCCGCAGCTGGGGCTACGGCGGGTGGGGTGGGTGCGGGTCGTGCTCGACGCCGACGGCCCGCGATGCCAGGTGGTC
This sequence comes from Actinomycetota bacterium, assembly GCA_030773495.1. GTDB lineage: Bacteria > Actinomycetota > Acidimicrobiia > Acidimicrobiales > JALYMX01. Next base: position 1,592 of record JALYMX010000048.1, read on the forward strand.
GGCACCTCCTTCCGCCTTCCCGTCGTCCGCGACGTCCCGGTGCGCACCGCCGCCGCGCTGCTCGCCGCCGGCGTGCCCGGCGTCGTGCGGTCGCCGGTCCCCGGCACCCGCGACAGTGATGCCCTCGCCCTCGTCGAGCGGGCTCGCTGAGGCCACGATGTTCGTCTGCCACTGCCGGGCCGTCACCGACGGGGTCATCCGCGGGGCCATCGAGGCCGGCGCCGCCGACGCCGGGACTCTGGCCCGCCAGTGCGGGGCCGGGTCGCGCTGTGGCGGGTGCTGGCCGGCGCTCGAGGCGTTGCTGGCCGAGTACGGCCTCGGTCCGGGCGCCGCCCGCCGCCCGGCCGGCCAGCACGCAGCTTGACGGACGCCCCGCCCACCGGGTCGAATGAGCGCGACCAGGAGGTGGGTGGGATGAAGGGCGACAAGGCGGTCATCGAGTTGCTGAACGACGTGCTCACGGCGGAGCTCACGGCGATCAACCAGTACTTCGTCGACGCCAAGATGTGCGAGAACTGGGGTTACGCCCGCCTGGCCGCCAAGATCCGTGAGGACTCGCTCGACGAGATGCGCGACGCCGAAGAGCTGATCGACCGCATCCTGTACCTGGACGGCGTCCCGAACCTCCAGCGGCTCGGGTCGGTGAAGGTGGGGGAGTCGGTGGCGGAGAAGCTGCGCCTGGCCCTGATGGTGGAGGGCGACGCCATCGCCCGCCTCAACAAGGGCGTCGCCCTGTGCCAGAAGCAGGGCGACAACGGCAGCCGCGAGCTGCTCGAGAAGATCCTGGCCGGCGAGGAGGAGCACGCCGACTGGCTCGAGACCCAGCTGGAGCTGATCAACCAGGTCGGCGAGGCCAATTACCTGACCCAGCAGGTCCGGGAGTAGGAGCAGCCGCCGGGCGGGCGGCGGCGGGCGAGGCTACGCCGACCGGTCGCGCTTGAGGGTCCGCCGGCGCTCGGTGGCGTCGAGCACCAGCTTGCGCAGGCGCACCGACTTCGGCGTCACCTCCGCGCACTCGTCCTCGGCGATGAACTCGAGGGCCTGCTCGAGCGACAGCGTGCGCGGCGGCGAGAGGCGCACCAGCTCGTCGGCGGTGGACGAGCGCATGTTGGTGAGCTTCTTCTCCTTCACCGGGTTCACGTCCATGTCCTCGCCGCGCGAGCTCTCGCCCACGATCATCCCCTCGTAGACCTCCGTCCCCGGGCCGACCAGCAGCTCGCCCCGCTCCTGGAGGTTGAGCAGGGCGAACGTGGTCGTGGTGCCGCGGCGGTCGGCCACGATGCTGCCACTGGCGCGGGTCCGCAGCTCGCCGTGCCAGGGCTCGTACGCCTCGAACACGTGGTGCAGCACGCCCGTGCCCCGGGTCTCGGTGAGGAACTCGGTACGGAAGCCGATGAGGCCGCGGGCGGGCACGAGGTAGTCGAGGCTCACCCACCCGGCGCCGTGGCTGCCCATGTGCTGCAGGCGCCCCTTGCGCACGGCCAGCAGGCGGGTGACGGTGCCCAGGTGCTCCTCGGGCACGTGCACGCTCAGGCGCTCCACCGGCTCGTGCACCTTGCCGTCGATCTCGCGGGTGACCACCTGGGGCTTGGCCACCGTCAGCTCGAAGCCCTCGCGCCGCATGGTCTCCACCAGCACGGCGAGCTGCAACTCGCCGCGCCCCTGCACCTCCCAGGTGTCGGGCCGGGCGGTGGGGAGGACCCGCAGCGACACGTTGCCCACCAGCTCGGCGTCGAGCCGGCTCTTCACCTGGCGGGCGGTCAGCTTGGTGCCGTCCTGGCCGGCGAGGGGCGAGGTGTTGATGCCGATGGTCATGGACAGGCTCGGCTCGTCGACCCGCATGACGGGGAGCGGCCGGGGGTTGTCGGCGTCGGCGAGGGTCTCGCCGATGGTGACGTCGGGGAGCCCGGCCACGGCGATGATCTCGCCGGGTCCGGCTTCGGCGGCGGGGACCCGCTCGAGGCCCTCGGTCACGAACAGCTCGGTGAGCTTGACCCGCACGATCGTCCCGTCGCTCCGGCACCATGCGGCCGGCTGGCCGCGCACGAGGCGGCCCTGGCGCACCCGGCACAGGGCCAGGCGGCCCAGGTAGGGGGAGCGGTCGAGGTTGGTGACGAGGGCCTGGAGGGGGTGGCACTCCTCGTACACCGGGGCGGGGACGTGCTCGACGAGCAGGTCGAACAGCGGGGCCAGGTTGGTGCCCTCGACGCCCGGCATCAGCGACGCCCACCCGGCCCGGCCGTTGCAGTACACGATCGGGAACTCGATCTGGTCGTGGTCGGCGTCGAGGTCGAGGAACAGCTGGTAGACCTCGTCGAGCACCTCGGCGGTGCGGGCGTCGGGCCGGTCGACCTTGTTGACGGCCAGGATCACCGGCAGTCGGGCCTCCAGTGCCTTGCGGAGCACGAAGCGGGTCTGCGGCTGGGGTCCCTCGGCGGCGTCGACGAGCAGGAGCACGCCGTCGACCATCGACAGCGCCCGCTCGACCTCGCCACCGAAGTCGGCGTGGCCCGGCGTGTCGACGATGTTCAGCTTCACGTCGCCGTAGTGGACTGCCGTGTTCTTGGCGAGGATCGTGATCCCCTTCTCCCGCTCCAGGTCGGTGGAGTCGAGTACCCGCTCGGCCACCTCCTGGTTGTTCCGGAACACGCCGGACTGCCAGAGCATGGCGTCGACGAGCGTCGTCTTGCCATGGTCGACGTGGGCGATGATGGCGACGTTGCGCAGGTCGGAGCGCGCAGGCACTGCGGGCCTTTCGGTCGGGGGGCGCGCCGGCGGTCGACGCCCGGCGGTCGTTCCATTCTACGGCGTGTCCACTCCTAGGGTTGCGAACCGGTGACCGGGCCGCTTCGAGGGAGCCTGCTCGACGCCTCGTCGGCGCCGGAGAGGGGCGAGCGGGTACGAGAGCTGGCCCGCGTCCGCAACGCCGTCGTCGAGCAGATCCTGAGCGGCGAGCTGGAGCGGCCGGTCGACTACTGCCAGGATCAGGACGAGCTCGTGGTGGTGCTGGCCGGGGCGGCCGTGCTCGACGTGGCCGGCGAGCGTGTGGAGCTGGGCGCGGGCGACTGGCTGCTGCTGCCCGCTCGCACCCCCCACCGGCTGGTCCGGACCGAGCCGGGGACGAGCTGGCTGGCCGTCCACGTGCACCCGGGCGGGGGCCCGCGGCCGGGGGAGTAGCGCCACGCAGTGCTCACCTGAGGCGAACCGTGCGCGGCGTGGGCGGCGGCGGGCGGCGAAGCTGTCGCTTACGGAGGCCGGTGGCGGCTGCGGTTGTGGAACCCGCACGCCATCCGGCCGTTGCCCGACTCGGCGGCCCCGCCGGCGCTGTAGGGCTCGATGTGGTCGACCTGGCAGCGCTCGGCGGGCAGGTCGCAGAACTCGTGGAAGCACTCCCGGTCGCGCACCTCGATGGCCCGCCGGGTGGCCCCGGTGAACAACCGCCGGGCCACGCCCACGTCGATGGGCCGGGAGGCTGCGTCGAACACCACCCGCTCCACCCAGGCCTGGTCCAGCCAGGGAACCAGCGACCCGGGGGTGACCGCGGTGCCGTTGGCCAGCTCGCAGACCCGCCCGGCGAAGGTCTCGTAGCCCACCATCACCGTGAACAACGGCTCGGGCCGTCGCCCCCCGGCGGGGGCGGCGCCGGCACGGCGCGCCATCTCCACCAAGGCGTTGGCCCGGCGCTGGGCCGGCGTGCGGGCCAGATCCGAGGCCAGCGCGTTGTCTCCCCGGCGCTTGCGGACTTCGGCCCAGTCGGCGCGGAACAGCTCGTCTTCGATGCGGCGTAACGCCTCGGAGACGATGGTGCCGGAGATGGGGTCGAGGACCACGTCGCCCGAGAACATGCCCTCGAAGCTCTGGGAGAGGTGGAACCGCCGCCGCTCCCGCTGGGCCGCCGCGGCGCACTCGGCTCCGTCGGGGTCGGCGTGGAGCGACCAGTACCCGAGCACCCGGGCGAAGCGGTCGGGGCGCAGGCGGGCGGCGTGCCCCACCAGCATGGCCTCGTCGCGGGCCATGGCC
>JALYMX010000049.1 GCA_030773495.1 Actinomycetota bacterium
GGGGAGCGGCGCTCACCGCCCTCCGGCCGGGGTGCCGGCGTCGACGGGCGTCGGAGCGGGGAGCTCGGCGCCGGCGCCGGCATCGCCCTCCCGGATGCCCCAACGGGCGTGGAAGCGGCGCAACCGGGGCGGCGCCCACCAGTTGGCCCGGCCGGCCAGGCGCATGAACGCCGGGACGAGGATGGCCCGGATGAGGGTGGCGTCGAGGAGGACGGCCACCGTCAGCCCCAGCCCGAACAGCTTGATGAAGGTGACCCGGGACGTGGCGAAGGCCAGGAACACCACGGCCAGCAGGGCGGCGGCGGCGGTCACGATCCGCCCGGTGCGCTCGAGGCCCACGGCCACCGAGGCCACGTTGTCGCCCGTGCGGTCGTACTCCTCCTTGATCCGCGACAGGAGGAACACCTCGTAGTCCATGGACAGGCCGAAGGCGATGCAGAACATCAGGATGGGCGAGGTGGCGTCGAGCAGGCCGGTGGCGGTGAAGTCGAGGAGGCCCGACAGGTTGCCCTCCTGGAACACCCAGACCATGGCGCCGAAGGTGGCGGTGAGGCTGAGCAGGTTGAGCACCACCGCCTTGACCGGCACCACGACGCTGCCGACCATGAGGAACAGCAGGACGAAGGTGACGGCGGCGATCAGCAGGCCGGCGAGGGGCATGCGCCCGAACATCGACGCCTTCGAGTCCACCAGCTCGGCCGAGGTGCCGGCCACCTTCACCTCGAACGGCGCCGGCTCCTGCCGCACCCGCTTCACCAGTGCCTCGCCCTCGTCGGAGAGGGGCTCGACGCGGGGCACCACGGAGACCACCGTGGCGCCGGGGGCGGCGAAGCGGGCCGACACCTCGCTCGGCGGGGCGACGCGCAGCCCGCCGATGTAGGAGCCGGTGAGCGAGTCCACCCGCGCCACCCCCTGCAGGCGCGAGAGCCGCGTGGCGTAGGCGGCGATGTCGCCGGCGCGGCCGGCGGGGTCGCCCACGTCCTCGCTCACCACGGCGAGGGCGCCCGCCTCGTTCGACGAGAAGTTCCGGCGGATGGCGTCGCTCACCTGGCGGCTCGGCGCCGAGGTCGGCAGCACCCGGTCGTCGGGGAGGCCGAAGCGCACGCCGAGGAACGGGGCGCCGAGGAGGAGCACGAGGACGACGACGGCGGTGGCGATGGGCAGCGGCCGGCGCATCACCGTCGTGGCCACGCGGTGCCAGAAGCCCTCCCCCACCTCTCGCTCGGCCCGCCTGAACAGCACCAGGCTGTCGACCCGGCGGCCGAGCACGGCCAGCAGCGCCGGCAGGACGACCACCGCCCCCACGGCGGCCAGGAACACCACGGCGATGCCGGCGTAGGCGAACGAGCGCAGGAAGGCCAGCGGGAACACCAGCAACGCGGCGAGGGACACGGCCACCGTGAGGGCGCTGAAGGCGACGGTGCGCCCCGCCGTCTCCATGGTGCGGATGACGGCGGCGTGCGGCTCCCGGCCGGCGCGCACCTCCTCGCGGAAGCGGGACACGACGAACAGGCTGTAGTCGATGGCCAGAGCGAGGCCCATGGCGGTGGTGAGGTTGAGCGAGAAGATCGACACCTCGGTGACGGCGGCCAGCGCCCGCAGCACGAGGAACGTGCCGAGGACGGCCACGATGCCGATGCCGAGGGGCAGGAGGGCGGCCACCACGCTGCCGAACACGAGCACCAGCAACACGAGAGTGACGGGGACGGCCAGCGACTCCGCCGTCTTGAGGTCCTCCTCGATGGTGGCGCCGACCTCCCGGAACACCTCGGCGAACCCGCCGACCTCGACCTCGAGCGGCCCCCCGTCGCGCTTGTAGCGGGGGGACAGCTCCTCGACCCTCTCGTTGACCTCGTCCATGGAGCCGGCCACCCGGGCGAGCACGAGGGCCTGGCGGCCGTCGCCGCTGCGCAGTGGCGGTGGGTTCCCGAGCGACCAGTAGGACACGGCGAGGGCCACCCCGTCCTCGCCGGCCAGCTCCTCGGTGAGGGCGGCACCGGCCGCCGCCGCTACCGGGTCGTCCACGCCGCTGGCGGCGGTGACGAGCAGGACCAGGTTGGGCGACCCGGCGCCGAAGCGCTCCTCGAGGATGCGGTTGGCCGCCGCCGACTCCGAGCCGGGGTCCTCGAAGCCCCCGGCGCTCAGGTGGCCGGCCACGCCGCCGCCCACGGCCCCGCCGACGACGAGGAACCCCACCGTCGCCGCGAGGACGGCCCGCCGCCGCCGCACCACGCCCTGCGCCAGTCGACCGAGCAGCATCCCGACCCCTAAGGCCGATAACCTAACGCCGTTAAGCGATATCCGCGCGAGCGCCCGCTGTCAAGAGGCGGAGGGGGCACAGCGCCCGGCGGTCAGCGCCGGCCGGCCGGCTCGGGGACCCGCCGGGCCAGGGCGGCCACGGCGCGGTAGGCCGCCTCGGCGGGGCCGACCTCGTCGGGGCGCAGGAGGTTGGCCATGATCCGCAGCACCCACTCCATCAGGGTCCGCGAGCGCATCCCCGTGCTCACCAGGGCCCGCATGAGCGCCGGCCGCCCGATGATGGCCACGAAGGCGCGGGCCACCTTGTAGTACAGCTCGTACTCGGCGACGACCCGCCTCGGGTAGTCCTCCAGGGCCCGCCGGTCGCCGGTGGCGAGGGCGCGGCCCACCACCTCGGCGGCCAGACGGCCGGTCTCGTAGGCGTAGCAGATGCCCTCCCCGTTGAACGGGTTGATGGCGCCGCCGGCGTCGCCCACGACGAGGTGGGTGGGGCCGGCCACGGGCGACAGCGAGAAGGCCATGGGGAGCCGGCCGCCCGTGGGCGGGCCGCACGAGGTCTCGGGGCGGATGCCCCACGACGCCGGTGCGTAGGCGGCGAACGACTCCATGAGGTGGGAGGTGTTCACCGACTTCCACCGCTTCGACGTGGACAGCAGGCCCACGCCCACGTTGACCCGGCCGTCGCCCACAGGGAAGATCCACCCGTACCCGGGCAGCACCGTGCCGGAGCGGTCGCGGATGTCGAGGTGGCTCTCGATCCACGGCTCGTCGTGGCGGGGCGACTCGTAGTACCCGCGGATGGCCATGCCCATCGGGTACGACCGGTCGCGGGTGGTGCCGAGGGCACGGCCGAACCGGGAGTTGGCGCCGTCGGCCACCACCACGTAGCGGGCCCGCACGTCCACCGGCTCCGCCGACGCCGCGTCCTTGCGCCGGACGGCGGCGCCGAGGACGGCGCCGTCCTCCACGAGCGGGGCCACCGCCTCCGCCTCCTGCCACAACGTGGCCCCCGCCTTCACCGCCCGCTCGGCCACCAGGTGGTCGAGGTCCTTGCGGGTGACCACGTAGCCGTGGCTGGGGAAGTCGGGGTGGTCCGGCCAGCGCAGCTCGAGGGTGCGGCCGAAGGCGATGGAGCGCAGGCCGTCGAAGCGGTGGTGCTCGGCCAGGGCGGCGGCCAGGCCCATGTCGTGCAGCTGCTTCACCGAGCGGGGGGTCAGCCCGTCGCCACAGGTCTTCTCGCGCGGGTACCGCTTCTTCTCGACGAGCAGCACGTCGACGCCCGCCTCGGCCAACCAGTAGGCGCAGGCGGCGCCGGCCGGGCCCCCGCCCACGACGAGCACCTCGTGGTCGGTGCCCACGGGGGGCTACAGCTCTTCTCGCTCGTAGAGGACGACGGCGTCGAGCTCGGCCTGGGAGAGGTTGGGGAAGCCGGGCATGCCGCCGGTGGCCGGGCCGCGTTGCCCGCCCGGGCGGTCGGGGTCGCCGTACGGCTGGCCGCGGAACTGGGTGGAGCCCGTCCTGATCCACTCGGCGTGGTCGGCCTCTTCGGGGAAGGTGAGGACCGACTCGCCGCCGGCCAGCGCCGGCCCGACCCCGCCCTCGCCAGCGCCTCCGTGACACGCCGAGCACCCCTGGGCCCGGTACACCTGGGCCCCGAGGGCGGCGCCAGTGAGCACCGGCCGGGTGGTGCGGTCTCCGAAGGCGCCGGCGTACAGCACGCCCCAGAACGGCAGCACCAGGAGTACGGGCATGACCCAGACCGGGAGGCGGGCCCGCCGGGCCTCGGGGCGCAGGTAGGAGGGGACCGGAGGCGCCTCGGGCACGGCGGGGG
>JALYMX010000050.1 GCA_030773495.1 Actinomycetota bacterium
CGGCCCCCTCGGGACCCATCTTCGAGCTGGCCACGGCTGACACCGTTCCTCTCCTCGGCGTCCGGCCTGCTCGCACCACGAGGGCCGTCACGCGGGAGCGGCGCTGCGCTCCTTCATGGCATCAGGCCGCCTGTTCGTCTGTGGCCTCGCCCTGATGCTCCCGGGGCTCGTACTGCGAGCTGGACTGCTCCTCGAGAACGTTCAGCGTCATCTCGGTGACCACGCCGAGCACGACGTGTCCGAGGAGACCGCGGAGGTGCGTGCGCCACGGATAGCCGCGCTGCGGCCCCATGATGCCGAGCAGCCTCCCGGCGATCTCGTCGTTCACCACGAAGAGCGCGAGGCCGTAGACGGTGCCGCGTCCCGCTCGTAGCCAGGGCAGGCGCCGGCGTAGGGCGGGGTAGAGCGCACCGGGGGCCATTCCGAGGCCGGCGTGAATGGCGATGCCGGCGGCGTTGGGCTCGATCTCGGCCACGTCGCTGCCGCCCCGGCGCGCCAGGCGTTGCGCCAGCGCGTGCGCAGGATCTTTTCCGAAGGCGCGGACCTGCTTCTCCCGCCTGATCGTCGCCGGGTCCTCGCGCCGATAGACCGCCCAGGTGACGGTGTCCATGGCCCACACGCCCACTGCCCCGGCGCTGGCTCCTTTCACCACGTCGGTCTTCATCTCCGCTCCCTCGTCGTCGCTCGCGTATCGCCAACGTCGCGACCTACCCGAGCGCAGCGTGCCTGGAACCAACGGCAACCCACGTCGTAGGGCACGCTTCGACGCCTGGCCGGCAGGGTGCCGGGGTGGCTCGTCGGTCAGGGGGCGGGCAGCAGTGACGTCCGGCGGACCGGCTCGTGATGGCGGAGGCCGAGCACGTCGATGACGAGCTCTGCCGCCGCACCCCCGTTCGCCTCAGCGGCGGCGAGCGCGGTTGGCACGTTGAGGTCGTCGCACAACGCGGCCAGCACGTCGCCGTAGCTGTCCGCCGTGCCCGGGCGAGCGGCAGCCTGTCGGAGCCGCGTCAGCCGCTCCTCGGCGGCGCTCACCATCTCGTCGTCGAAGTCCCAGTCCTGCCACCAGCGTCGCTGGAGCAACCTCAGTCGGAGCGCCGCCGGCGACCGTTGTTCGAGGACGTCGCGCACGAAGACGAGGTTTCCCCTCGACTTGGCCATCTTCTCGCCGCCGTACCGGGCCATCCCGGCCCGGAGCCAGGCTCGAGCGAACGGTGCCACCCCGAGCAGCGCCTCGCCGTGCGCGGCTTCGAGCGCGTGGTGCGGGAAGGCAGATCGGCGCCACCGCAGTGAAGGTCGATTCCCGGGCCGAATGTCGACAGCGCCATCGCCGTGCACTCGGCGTGCCACCCGGGCCGGCCGATGCCCCACGGGCTCGGCCAACCCGGTTCACCCTCGCTCGACCGCAGCCAGAGTGGCGCGTCGAGGGCATCGTCCTTGTCGGGGTCGTCGGGGCGGCCACCGTGCTGGGACAGGAGCCGCGTCGCCTCGGCCCGCGACAGCGCGGCGGCCTCGGCGACGCTCGCACCCGGGAAGAAGACGGAGCCATTGCGCACGTACGCCCGCCCGAGGTCGACGAGGGGCGCGGCGAGCTCGATCACGTCGTCCACGTAGTTGTGGGCCTGCGGTTCGAACGTCGGCGTCAGGATCCCGAGGCGGGCGGCGTCCTCCTCGAAGCGGTACGTCTGTTGCGTGGCCATCGAGCGCCACGACGTCCCGTCACGGTGCGCCCTTGCCACCAGCTCGTCGTCCACGTCGGTGATGTTGCGGGTGACGGTGACGTCGAGCCCGAGCCGGCGCAACAGCCGAACGGCCACGTCGCTCCACACGAACTTGGCGGCGTGACCGATGTGGGTCGTCTCGTACGGCGTGATGCCGCAGACGTAGACCCTCGCGCGGCGCACCAGGGCCAGGCGTTGTCCACCCGAGCGTGACCAGCATGGCGTTCACCCTAAGGAGGGCAGGCGCACGGGGTGAGGCCGATCAGGACCGGGGCGCGATCTCACCTCTGATCGGACAGCAGCGCTCGGGCGGCCTGGCGACCGGGCGTGCCGGCGATCCCGCCCGCCGGGTTGGTCCCCGCCCCGGAGATGTAGAGGTTCTCGATCGGCGTCCGCCAGCGGCCCAGGCGCTTGGTGGGGCGGAAGGGGCCGAGCTGGTCCAGGGCGATGTCGAGGTACATGGGGTGGCCTCCCGGCCAGCGCTCGACGCGTTCCATCTCCTCGGGGGTCCAGCTGGACACCCCACGGATCGAGCCGTGGAAGCCGGGGGCCCGGGCCTCCACGGTGGCGAGGCAGCGCTCGACGAACTCGTCGGTGCGCGCTGCCCAGCCTCCCTCCACCTTCGAGGGCGCGGCGGGACAGGCCAGGTAGACGGTGTGGTGGCCCGGCGGGGCGAGGCCGTCGTCGAGTGCAGACGGCGTGAAGGCGTAGAGGGGGAGCGGGTCGGGGAGGCGGCCCGCTTCTGCCTGTGTCCACGCCGTCGCCAGGTCGTCGAGGCGGTCCACGTAGCTCTGCAGCCCGTTCCAGTCGCCGTGGCGACCGTCGGGGTAGGCCGGCAGCCCGTCGGTGGCGACGTGGACGACGGCCTGCACCACGTTGGACCGCCGGGCGGCGGCGAGGTCGGCGCCGGCGTCGCCGCCAAGGGGCGGGTCGAGCAGGTCGAGCAGCGCCGTCTTGGGGTCCATGGCCGTCACCACGGTGGCGGCGGCGATGCGCTCGCCGCCCTCCAGCACCACGGCTCGCACGCGACCGGCGCCCGTCTCGATGCGGGCGACGGGTGCCGAGCAGCGCAGCTCCCCGCCCAGCGAGGCCAGCCGAGCGACGAGGGAGTCGGTGAGGTTCTGGGCGCCGCCCCGGCCGTGCCACTGCCCGAACAGGTGGTAGGCGCCCTGCCAGAAGGCGAACACGGCGCCCCCGGGGAGGGTCGGGCCCACGCCGGCGTGGGCGGCGAAGGCGGCCACCGGGCCTCGGGTGAGGTCCGACGGCAGCCACCGCCGCAGCAGGGCGTCGTAAGGAGTCATGACGTCGCGTGCGGTGCCGAGCGCCCCACCGCGCAGGGCTCGAACCAGGTTCGCCACCTGACGGGGGAGGACCTTCACCGAGGTGTCGCCCCGTACTGCGGGCAGGATGGTGCGCACGATCGGGATGGCCTTGTCGAGGAAGCGCCGGTAGGCGTCTGCCTCCTCGGGCGCCTCCTCGGCGATGGAGTCGACGGTGGCCTCGATGGATCGGAAGAAGCGCACCCGCCGGCCGTCGCCGTGCACGGCGATGGAGAACGGGTCCATCTCGAGGTAGTCGAGGCCGGCCGAGGCCAGGTCGAGCTCGGCGGGGATGTCGGTCATGTTGATGATGTTGTGGGCGGCCGAGTGCAGGTCGAAGCGGTAGCCGGGAACTGTCTCCTCGGTGCGGGACCCGCCGCCGGGGCGGTCCAGCTGCTCGACGACGACCACGTCGCGCCCGGCCCGAGCCAGGTAGCAGGCGGCGACGAGGCCGTTGTGCCCCGCGCCCACGACGACGTCGACGGCCCTCACCGGTTGCGGCTCACGTCGAGCTCATGGTCAGCGCCTCGACCTCGGGGGGCGGGTTCGTAGCCCTGGGCGATGCGCTCGTCGCAGCCCATGCTCAGTCCTCCTTCGTCGTCGGGTAGCCGGCGGCCTTCCACTCGCTCATCCCGCCGAGCACGGTGATCACGTCCACCTTCCGGCTTCGAGCGAGCGGTTCGACGACACCGAGGACCGGAAGGCTGATCCGAACACGACGGCGAGCCGCTTGTCGTCGGGCACCTGGTCGAGACGGGCGGGAGCTCGGCGCCGGTGATGAACGGCGCCCCTTCGATGTGGCCCCCGGCCCACTCGGCGGGCTGGCGCACGTCGAGCAGGTTCACCTCGCCTGCGTCGATCCGACGCCGGAGCTCGTGGACGGTGATCTGGGGAAGCCGCTCGATGTCGAGCGCCGCCGTCCGCCACGCCGCCATCCCGCCCGCCAGCCGAGGCACCTCGTAGCCGGTGCGCAACAGGTCCCAGGTGACGCTCCACAGGTCGATGCCCACCTCGCCCATATCCACCTACTCGCCATCGCGGAGCGGCCGGCGGTCGTAGCCCAGGTCGGAGAGGCCGGAGAGGTAGTCGTCGTGGCCCGTGGGAGTCCGCCGCGTAGCGAATCCGAAGGCCCTGGGTGCGGGCTCCTGCGAAGTAGCGGTCGACCTGGCGTTGTGGGTCGAACAGGAGCGCGTCACCCGTCTGTTCGGACCCGACCAGGTACGACGCGTGTCCCAGCCCCTGCACGTAGAACTGCTCGAAGAACAGCTGCCCACCCCTTTCGCGCGCGGTTGCGGTGCAGCTTCTACCCGATGAGAGGGAACCCTCTTCGCGGGGATCAGGTAGGCGCTCGTGGGGTACGTCGTATTCGGTTGAGGACGCCGAGTCCGGAGGAGTCAGGTGAGGGTCGGACGGATCAGCGGGTTCGAGCTGAGCATCCACTGGAGCACGCTGGTCATCTTCACCTTCCTGATCCTCAGTCTCAGCACCGTGCACCTACCCGAGGCGGCACCCGGCTACGGCGAGGTCGTCTACCTCGTCGCCGCTCTTCTCACCGGGTTCGCCTTCTACGCGTCACTTCTCGCCCACGAGGTCAGCCACGCGGCGGTGGCACGCCGCGAGGGCATTGACGTCGACGGCCTGAAGCTGTGGATGCTGGGCGGCGTCGCCACGCTGAAGGGCGAGGCCCGAGACCCCGGCGCTGATCTTCGCATTGCCGGCGTCGGACCTGCCGTGAGTCTGCTGCTCGCCATGGTGTTCGCCGCCGTGGCGGGTCTGCTCGACCTCGTCGACGGTCCCGCCATCGCGCGGGCCACCTTCGCCTGGCTGGCCGGCATCAACGGCGTGCTCGCCCTGTTCAACCTGATCCCGGCCGCGCCCCTCGACGGCGGCCGCATCCTCCGTGCCGTCCTGTGGCGCCTGCGCCGCGACCGCACGCGCGCCGCGGTCGCAGCGACCCGGGCCGGCGAGGCGTTCGGGTACCTGCTCGTCGGCCTCGGACTGGCACGGCTGCTCTTCGGGGTCGGCGTCGGTGGCGTGTGGTTCATCCTCCTCGGGTGGTTCGTGCTCAACGCGGCGCGCAGCGAACAGACCCAGACCCTCCTCAGGGACGCCCTGGGCAACGTGAAGGTGGTCGACGTGATGACGCGAGACCCCGTGACGGCGCCCGACTACCTCACGGTCAGGCGCCTCCTCGACGAGTACGTGGTGCGCACTCGGCACAGCGCGTTCCCGCTCGTCGACTTCGGTGACCGCCCCGCCGGCCTGGTCACCCTCGCCCAGGTCCGCAGCGTTCCCCACGACCAGCGCGACGAGGTACGCGTCCGCGACGTGGCGTGCGGGCTGGACGGCGTCGTGGTGGCGCAGCCGGACGACGCGCTCCTAGACCTGCTGCCGCAGTTGAACAGCTGCGCCGAGGGGCGTGCCCTCGTTCTCGACGAAGACCGCGTCGTCGGCATCGTCACGCCCACCGACGTCGCCCGGGCGCTCGAGCTGGCCGCACTCGATCAGCCTGCCATCGACGTGCGAGAGGGGCGGCCCCTTCCCCGTGTACCGTCACGGCGCCACTGAGCTGACCCCCGGCCGGCGGAGCGCATCGGCTGTGGCCCTCGAGAGCGCCCTCTGCGGCCCGGCCGGCCCGCTCGGCCGGGCCTGCCACCCGGGATCGAGCGGGGCTCGGCGGATCCGCAGCGACCCCTCGTCGCACGGGTCGTTGGCGAGGGCCTGCTCGGCCAGTGTCCCGGCCGCCCGATGGTCACCGCCACGGCCGCCGCCTCGGCGACGATGCGGCGGGCCGAGCCGACAAGTGCGTGCGCCGCCACCCGGTCGGGCTCGACCCAGGCG
>JALYMX010000051.1 GCA_030773495.1 Actinomycetota bacterium
GCCACGGCGGCGACGACGCCCAGCACGGCGACCAGCCGGGGCGGGATGGTGACGACGGCGCGCGCGGCGGCGACGGCGGCGCCCACCGACGGGCGCGGAGCTTCGGGAGGATCGGGCACGGGGACCCCCGGGACGGAGCGCGTCGACCGGGGGAAGCGGCGGTGGTCACCCTACCGCCGGCGCCGGCGCAGTTCCACCGCAGCCTTCTCGGCACCGGTTGGGCCCGCAATGCGGACCGAAACGTGCCGAGAACGGGAAGAGCGGCGCTAGAAGAGGCGGGTGGTGAGGGCCCGGCGGTAGTGCGCCGTCCTCGGGTCCTCGGGGCCGAGCACCTCGAGCAGGTCCAGGTAGCGCCGGCGGGCGTCCTCGTCGCTCTTCACCCGCTCGAGGAGGGTGTCGAGCTCGGCCACGGGGTCGGCCTCGCCGTCGCCGCCGACCCGGGCCTGGGCGGCCACCCGGCGCACCTCGGCCGTCTCCGGCACGCGAGCCAGCAGGGCCAGCGCCTCCTCGCCCTCGCCGCGGTCCACCAGCAGCTGGGCCAGGGCGACGACGGCGCCCGGGTGGGCCGGCTCCAGCTCGAGGGCCCGGCGCAACGAGGCCTCGTCGCCCTTCTCGACCAGCAGGTCGGCCTCCCGCTTCGGGGGGGCCAGGCGCTCCACGAACTGGCGCACCTGCGACTCGGGCAGGGCACCGATGAACGAGTCGACCACCTGCCCGTCGCTGATGGCGAACACCGCGGGGATGGACTGCACGCGGAAGGCGGCGGCCACCCCGGGGTTGGCGTCGACGTCGACCTTGGCCAGCTCGACGGCTCCCCCGGTCTCCCCCACCACCTTGTCGAGGATCGGGCCGAGGGTGCGGCACGGCCCACACCAGGCGGCCCACAGGTCGACCACGACGGGGACCTCACGGGAGCGCTCGATGACGTCGCGGTCGAAGGTGGCGTCGGTGACGTCGGTCATCGCCCTCAGTCTACGGTTTGTCCCATGGCACCCAGCGCCGGCCCTCCGCTGTTCACCCGCCACGGCGGGCCCGAGCTCGACTCCCCGGTGCTCGTGCTCGGCATGGAGGGCTGGATCGACGCCGGCCTCGGCGCCGGCTCGGCCGTCGCCCACCTGCTGGCCCGCGTCCCCACCGAGCCGGTGGCCAGCTTCGACAGCGACGAGCTGATCGACTACCGGGCCCGGCGCCCCCTGGTGCGCATCACCGACGGGGTGGTGGAGGCGCTGACCTGGCCCCAGATCGAGCTGCGGGCGGGGCGCGACCCCCACGGGCGCGACGTGCTCGTGCTCCTCGGGCCCGAGCCGGACGCCCGGTGGAAGGCCTTCGTCGACGCCGTGGTGGCGCTGAGCACCGAGCTGGGGGTGCGCCTGGCGGTGGCCCTGGGTGCCTTCCCCCTGTCGGTCCCCCACACCCGGCCCGTCCGTCTGGCCGCCACCGCCACCTCCCGGGAGCTGGCCGACAAGGTGGGAGTGGTCCCGGGCAGCCAGGAGTTCCCCGCGGGGGTGCACGGCGCCCTGCTCGACGCCTTCGGCGCCGCCGGCGTGCCGGCGGTGAGCCTGTGGGCCCGGGTCCCCCACTACGCGGCCCGGATGCCGTACCCGGCAGCCAGCGCCGCCCTCCTCGAGGGGCTGGCCGAGATCGCCGGCATCGAGGTGGACGCCACCGAGCTGCACGCCGCCGCCACCCTCACCTCGGCCCGCATCGACGAGCTGTTCGCGGCGAGCGAGGAGCACTCGATGATGGTCCGCCAGCTCGAGGCCATGGTCGACGCCGAGACCGCCCCGCCGCCCCTCGACCCGGCCGACCTGCCTTCTGGCGACGAGATCGGCGCCGAGCTGGAGCGCTTCCTGCGGGGCGAGGGCGGCCCGCAGACCTGAGGGGACAGGCGTCCGGCGCCCGGGAGGTTTGGACCACCGGCCGCGCGGGGCACGGACGCCGCCAAAGCAGTTGGAACGGGTGGGAGTGGCACCATGATCGGCTACGGCCGCCCGACGGCGGGGAGGAGCGCGGGTGTCGGCAGGTGACGACAAGGCGATGCACCCGGTGCTGGTCGTGGACGACGACCGGGTGCTGCGCCGCCTCCTGTCCCTCACGCTGAGCAGCGCCGGCTTCCGGGTGGAGGAGGCGGCTGACGGCGCCCAGGCCCTCGACCTGGTCCGCCGGCGCCCCTTTTCCGCCGTGCTGCTCGACAACGCCATGCCGGGCATGAGCGGCCTCGACGTGCTGGCCCGGCTGCGGGCCGACGAGGCCACCCGGACGCTGCCCGTGCTCCTCGTCACCGGCGACGACGAGGTGGCCGCCCGCGTCCACGGGCTCCAGCAGGGGGCCGACGACTACGTCACCAAGCCGTTCCACCCCGACGAGCTGCTGGCCCGCCTCCGGGCCCAGCTCCGCGAGCAGGCGGCGTGGGCCGAGGTGCTCGAGCGGCGCCTGGCCGAGCGCTCCGCCCTCGCCGGCGCCATGTGCCGCATGCACCCCGAGGCCACCGCCGAGCGGACGGCCGAGGTCGTGTGCGACGAGGTGCGGGCCATGCGCCACCTGGCCGGCGCCACCCTCGTGGTGTTCCTCGACGGGGGCGACGCCGTCCCCCTGGCCGCCCGGGGCAGTGCGCCGCCGGGCATCCATGCCGGCGTACCCATCGCCGCCGACGTGGCCGACCGCCTGCGCAAGCGGGCGTTCAACGGGCCGTGGGTGGAGCGGCGCCAGCTCCCGGTGGCCTGGGCCCCGTTCGGGACCGGGCGCACCCCGCTCGGGGTGTTCGGGCTCACCGCCGACCCGAACGGCCCCGGCGGCCCCACCGCCGACGGGCAGCTGCTGGCCGCCGCCATCGACTTCGCCAGCGTGGCCGCCGGGCTCGTCACCCCCGCCCTCCTCGAGCGGGGCGATCAGGACAGCCGGCGGGAGCAGCTGTCGGAGTTGCTCAGGCGCAAGGCCTTCGTCCCGGTCTTCCAGCCCATCGTCGACCTCACCGACAACGAGGTCATCGGGTTCGAGGCCCTCACCCGGTTCGAGGACGGGTCGCGCCCGGAGATGCGCTTCGCCGAGGCCAACGCCTTGGACCGGGGCATCGAGCTGGAGACGGCGACGCTGCACGCCGCCCTCAGCGCCGCCACCCGGCTCCCCGCCAACCGGTGGGTGAGCGTGAACGTCTCCCCCGCGCTGGTGCTCGAGCAGCGCGCCCTGCAGGGCCTCCTCGCCGAGTCGAAGGTGGACCTGGTGCTCGAGATCACCGAGCACGATCCGGTGGACGACTACGCCGAGCTGTCCCGGGCCCTGGCCGAGCTGCGCCCCCCCATCCAGCTCTCGGTCGACGACGCCGGCTCGGGGTTCGCCAGCCTCCGCCACGTGCTCACCCTGGAGCCGGACTTCGTGAAGCTCGACCAGTCGTGGGTCACGGGGATCCACGGCGACCCGGCCCGGCAGGCCCTCGTGGCCGGGCTGTGCCACTTCGCCAACTGCACCGGCAGCCGCCTCATCGCCGAGGGCGTCGAGACCGACTCGGAGCGGGGCATGCTGCGCGAGCTGAAGGTCGACCTGGCCCAGGGCTACCTGTTCGGGCGGCCGGAGGCCCTCGACCCGGCAGGGCTGCAGTCAGTGTGACTGGAGCACGGCGTCGTCGCGCAGGTCGGCGAACAGCGCCGGGGCGCCGCCCCCCACGAACACCACCGACTGCGGCCCCACCGAGCCGACCCGTGACGGCATGACGACGCTGCGCATGTTCGCCGGGTCGACGCTGAGGCCCAGGCGGCCGAGGTGGTACAGCTCGGTGGGCGACACCCCGGTGATACCGACGTGGCGGCCGAGCACGGCCAGGTAGCGGACGGCGCCGGCCGGGCCGGCGTTCTCGGCCCGCAGCTTGGTGAGGGCCGAGAGGATGAGCAGGCCCTGGTGCTCGCTGCGACGCAGGTCGCCTCCGGGCAGGTAGCGGTTGCGGGAGAACGCCAACGCCGCCCGCCCGTCCATGTGCACGCGGCCCTTCGGGAAGTCGGCCCCGGAGAACCGGTCCTTCATGGCGATGGGCACGTCGACGTCGACGCCGCCCAGCTCGTTCACCATGGCCTCGAAGGGGCCGAAGCGGGTGGCCAGCACGAAGGCCACGTCGGCGCCGGTGAGCCGCTCCACCGTGTCGGCGGCCAGGCCCGCCCCGCCCAGGAAGTACGCCTCGTTGATCTTCCGCTGACCGCGCCCGGGGATCTCCACGAAGGCGTCCCGCGGGATGTTGAGGATGGTGCCGGCCCGGGCCTGGGGGTTGACCCCGATGAGGTGCATGGCGTCGGAACGGTCGCCGACGATGCCTGGCCGGTCCCCGTCGAGGCCGAGGACCAGGAAGAACACCGGCTTGTCGGGCACGGGCAGGAAGTGGCCCTCGTCGACCTTGTGGATCTCGACGGCGGGCTGGCTGCCGGCGCCGTCCACCAGCGCGGCGGCGATCAGGCCCAGGGCGGCGACCACGGCGGTGGCGACGGCGGCCGTGCGCCTCACGACCCACCTCCGCCCACCGTGTCGCGCGACGTGCGGACATCGTAGGCGTCGATGCGCCACCCCCCGCCGTCGGGCACCAGGATGACCTCCCCGGCCCGCACCACGGCCACCGCCTGGCCGCCAGCGCGCACCGTGTGGGCCACGTCGATCTGGGCGGTGACGACGGCGACCTCGCCACCGGGGGCGGTGAGCGCCGTCAGGCGGGCGCCGGCCCGGTCCTGGGTCACCTCGCCCGACAACGGCGCCCCCTCCTCGAGCAGGGCGGCGCGGTCGGCGCCGGGGGCGGCCAGGCGGGCCAGGGCCCGGGCGGTGAAGGCGCCCTCCAGGCCGGCGGGTGGCGTGCCCGAGCGCAGCGGGGTCACGACGCCGTTCCCCAGCCAGGTGTCGAGGCTCGACGTGACCGCCCCCTTGACCTCCTCGGGGAACGGGGGCGCCTGAGGAGCCATGGCCTGCACGTCGGCGGCCACCAGCGTGAAGGCGAACCGGGCGCCCGCCGTCGGCGGCGACGTCGTCGCCCCGCCGCCCTGCGGGCCGGCACGGCCACCGTCGCCGTCAGAACAGCCACCCACGGCGACGAGCGCCACGGCGAGGACGGCGCCTGCCACCATGCGAGAAAATCTGCCCACGAGAGCGTCATCGTAGGCCCTCAGCCACGTCCTTCTCAGGCGGGGGCAGTCCCGACACCGGGGTGCGAGCCCGGGGCCCGGCGGGCCCCGGGCCGCAGACCGGTCACACGACGATGTTCACCAGCCGGGGCGGGCGGGCGATCACCCGCTGGGGCGGGCGGCCGTCGAGGGCGTCGCGCACCCGGGGCGAGGCCAGGGCCAGCGCTTCGGCCGTGGGGACGTCCACGTCGGCGGCCACGGCCAGGCGGTCCCGCACCTTCCCGTTCACCTGCACCACGAGGGTCACGGTGTCGTGGCGCGCCATCTCCTGGTCGGCCTGCGGCCAGGCCTGGGCGTGCACGTGCCCGCCCCGGCGCCGCTCCCACAGCTCCGCGGTCACGTGGGGTGTCATGGGCGCCATCAGCAGCAGCAGGGTGTCCACCGCGAAGTCCGTGGTGCCCTGGCGGTAGAGCAGGTTGGTGAACTCCATGAGGGCGGCCACCGCCGTGTTGTACGACCAGCGCTCGTAGTCCTCGCTCACCTTCTCGATGAGCCGGTGGGTGGCCCGCTCCACCGGCTCGCGGGTGGCTGCCGGCCCCGGCCCGTCGCCCAGCGCCAGCCGCCACACCCGCTTCAAGAACCGCGAGCAGCCCTCGATGAGCTCCTCGGTCTGCTCGGTCCAGTCGACGTCGTCGGCCGGCGGCCCCACGAACAGGTGGTACAGGCGCAGGGCGTCGGCGCCCACCGTGTCGAGGTAGCGGGCCGGCGCCACCAGGTTGCCCTTGGACTTCGACATCTTGGTGCCGCCCATGCGGATCATGCCCTGGGTGAACAGCTGGCGGAACGGCTCGCGCACGCCGGCCGGCACGAACCCCACGTCGGCCAGGGCCCTGGTGTAGAAGCGGGCGTACATCAGGTGGAGGATGGCGTGCTCGATCCCCCCGATGTACTGGTCGACGGGCATCCAGTGCCGCACCGGCTCCTGGCGGAACGGGGCGTCGTCCGCCCAGGGGTCGCAGAAGCGCAGGAAGTACCACGACGAGTCGACGAAGGTGTCCATGGTGTCGCTCTCCCGCTGCGCCGGGCCGCCGCAGGCGGGGCAGGTGGTGGAGCGGAAGCCCTCGTGCGACTTGAGGGGCGACTCGCCGGTGGGGCGCAGCTCCACGTCGTCGGGGGCCAGCACCGGGAGCTGGTCGTCGGGGACGGGGACGATGCCGTCGTCCGGGCAGTACACCACCGGGATCGGGCACCCCCAGTAGCGCTGCCGGGACACCAGCCAGTCCCGCAGGCGGTAGTTCACGGTGCGCCGTCCGAGGCCGCGCTCCTCCAGCCAGGCGGCGGCCGCCTCCTTGGCCGCTGCCACGTCGTCGATGCCGTCCAACCAGGCGCTGTTGATCTTGGCGCCGTCACCCGTGTACGCCTCGCCCTCCCAGCCCGCGGGGGGCTGCACGGTGCGCACCACGGGCAGCCCGTGGGCGGCCGCGAAGTCCCAGTCGCGCTGGTCCTCGCCGGGCACCGCCATGATCGCCCCCGTCCCGTAGCCCATGAGCACGTAGTCGGCCAGGTACACCGGCACGGGCTGGTCGTTGAACGGGTTCACCACGTGGGAGCCGGTGAACACTCCCCGCTTGTCGAGCGGCCCCTCGGTCGAGGTCCGGTCGATCTCCGACTCGGCCGCCACCCGCCGGCGGAACTCCTCGACCGCCTCGCGCTGATCGTCGGTGGTCAAGTCGTCGACCATGGGGTGCTCGGGGGCCACCACGGCGTAGGTGACGCCGAAGCCGGTGTCGGGGCGGGTGGTGAACACCCGCAGCGCGGCGCCCGGCCGCCCGGCCACGGCCAGGTCGAACTCGACGCCGGTCGAGCGGCCGATCCAGTTGCGCTGCATGGTCTTCACCCGCTCCGGCCAGTCGAGGCCGTCGAGCTCGTCGAGCAGCTCGTCGGCATAGCGGGTGATGGCCAGGAACCACTGCTCGAGGTCGCGCTTGGTGACCACGTCGCCCGAGCGCTCGCACGTGCCGTCGGCCAGGACCTGCTCGTTGGCCAGCACCGTCTGGCACCCGGGGCACCAGTTGACGGGGGCGTTGGCCCGGTAGGCCAGGCCGGCGGCCAGGAAGCGGTTGAAGATGACCTGGTTCCAGCGGATGTACCGGGGGTCGTGGCTGCGCACCTCGCGGCGCCAGTCGTACATGGCACCCAGGCGCACGATGGACGACTTCAGCTCCTCGATGCGCTCGTCGGTGAACTGGCGGGGGTGCACCCCGGTCCTGATGGCGGCGTTCTCGGCGGGGAGCCCGAAGCTGTCGAAGCCCATGGGCGACAGCACGGCGTGGCCGCGCATGGTGCGGTGGCGGACGAGCAGGTCGCCGAAGGTGTAGTTGCGCACGTGGCCCTGGTGGGCCGGCCCGCTCGGGTAGGGGTACATGCACAGCACGTACCAGGGCGGGCGCGGGTCGTCGTCGTCGACCTCGTAGGTGCCCTCGTCGGCCCAGAGCCGCTGCCACTTGGCCTCGACCGCCTGCGGGTCGTACGCCTCTGCCATGGGGCGATCGTAGTGATGCCTGCTGCTAGCGTGAGCCGACGCGGGCCTGTAGCTCAGCCTGGTAGAGCGCTTGCATGGCATGCAAGAAGTCGGGGGTTCAAGTCCCCCCAGGTCCACCCGGCTCGTTCTGGAGTACATGGCGGGCCTTTTCGGCCCCCTATGTACTCCAGAGTGCGAAGGGGCTAGCCGGTCGCCCCCCGTGCCGCCGCCGGCGGCCGGTCGCCGGCCTCGTCCCAGGGCAGGCGCGGGGCGTCCGCCCACAACCGCTCGAGGTCGTAGTAGCGGCGCACCTCGTCGAGGAACACGTGCACCACGAAGTCCCCGTAGTCGAGCAGCACCCACCGGGCGTCGTCGAGGCCCTCGATGCGCAGGGGGCGGGGGCCGCCGGCCTCGGCCACCTGGGCCTCCACCTCCTCGGCGATGCTGCGCACCTGGCGGGGGTTGGCGCCGCTGGTGACGACGAAGGCGTCGGTGATAGCGAGCACCGACGCCACGTCGAGGACGACGGGCTCGTCGGCCTTCTTGGCTGCTGCCGCCCGGGCGGCCACGGCGGCCATCTGCCGGATGTCGTCTTGGGTCACGCGCGGTTGAAGTCCTTTCCGACGATCACCGTCACGTCGACCACGTCGAGCGGACGGCGGGCGAACACCAATGTTCCCACTCCCAGCGCGTCACGGACGCGCTGGGCCATGGGCTGTTTGTCGCGGTGGTAGTAGACGATCTCGGTACGCTCCCGGTCGAAGGTGGCGGCGTTGCCGGTGAGGCGCACGTCGAACCCCGCCCCCAGCTTCTCCCGCACGGCGTCGGCCAGCCCCACCGCTCCCGTGCCGTTGAGGATCTGGACGCGGGGGCGGGCGGCGGCCGGGCCACGGGTGGCCCCCGGGAAGGCGGCGTCCACCATCCGGGCCAGCTCGTCGGCCCGCACCCGGTACAGCTCGCCCTCGGCGCCGGCCGTGCCGAACGCCTCCACGG
>JALYMX010000052.1 GCA_030773495.1 Actinomycetota bacterium
GCCACCGCCCTGACGGTGGCCAGCCGGCGGTCGATCGCCGCTCGGGTGGCGGCCAGCGCCGCCGTGACCCTGCTCATCGTGGTGCTGGTGCTCGGCGTGGCCCTGTCGGCCGTGCTGGTCAACACCGTCCAGGACTCGGCGGCGGAGCGCCTGGAGCGGCGCCTGGACACCGAGGTGGAGGCGGCGGCCGTGGCCGCCCCGGCGCCCCGTCGGGGCGACGCCAGGCTGGTGGCCTGCTCGCTGGCCAGCGGGCAGCTGCCCGTGCTCCAGCGCCTGGCCGACAGCCCCCGGGCTTCGAACGAGCTGCTGGAGGAGCTGCAGACGCTGTCACGGTTCCTGGTGCCCGACGCGTCACTGGCCTACGTGGCTCGGTCCGGGACGGTGCAGGGCGCCGCCAAGCTCGACGCCGCCACCGTCATCGGCCTGGCCGGGTCGCCGGTCGTCACCGAGGCCATCCGCTCCGGCGATCCTCGGGGCTCGGTCGACGTGGTGGCCGGCAGGGCCCTCGCCATCGGCGTCCATCCCGCCCAGCTCAACGGGCAGAACTGCGAGGCCGGTCCCGTGCTGGGCGTGGTCGTCGTGGTGTCGCCGCTCGACGCCACCTATCTGGCGCGGGCGGCCAACGACGACGGCGACCTGTCGCTGGCCCTGGTGGGGCGCACCGCCGTCCTCGCCAGTCACGGCTCCCAGCCGCCGGCGGCCGGCATCGCGGCCATGGTGCGGCGGGCCGTCGACGACGGCCGGCGCAGCTCGGCCGTGGTCGGCGGGCGCTTCGTGGCCGTGGCGCCCGTGCGGGCCGCCGACGACACCCCCAAGCTGGCCATGGTCGCGTCCACGCCGACGACCCTGGTCAACCGCACCCGCGACGAGCTGTTCCAGAACCTGTTCCTCATCGCCCTCGGAGGAACGCTGCTCGCCCTGCTCCTCGCTGCCCTCGTGGGCGCCCGCATCGGCGCCGGGCTGCGGCGCCTACGGACGGCCGCCGAGGCCATCCAGCGTGGCGACCTCGGGGTGCGGGCCGACGTGGCCAGCGAGGACGAGGTGGGTGTGCTCGGCCGCACGTTCGACGCCATGGCGTCGTCGGTGCAGGAGAAGACGGCCGCCGAGGTGCGCCTGCGCGGGCGGCTGGAGGCGGTGGTGGCGGGGATGGGCGAGGCCCTGGTCGCCGTGGACGGCGGTGGCCGGGTGACGGAGTTCAACCACGCCGCCGAGCAGCTGCTCGGCGTGGGGCGCGCGCAGGCGCAGGGCCGCCCGGTCGACGAGGTGGTGCGGCTGGCCGGCGACGACGGGTCGTCCATCAACGACGCCCTGCACACGAACTCGGCCGGGAGATGGAGCACACTGGGGTGGGTGGAACGCTCCGACGGCAGCCGCGTCCCCGTCGCCGTCTCGGTCGGCACCCTCCGCGGGCCGAGCGCGGAGACGGGCGGCAACGTCCTCGTGCTGGCCGACCTCACCCGTGAGCGCGAGGTCGAGCAGATGAAGACGGAGTTCCTCTCGCGGGTCGGCCACGAGCTGCGCACGCCGCTCACCAAGGTCATCGGTTTCGCCGACCTGCTCCACCGCAAGCGGGTGCCCGAGGAGCAGGCCCGCGACTGGAACCAGGAGATCCTGACGCAGTCGAAGAGCCTGCTGCGCATCGTGAAGATGCTCGAGTTCTTCGCGGCGTCGGGAGCCGGGAGGGTGTACCTGCGGCCCGAGGAGTTCGACCCCCGGGCCGTGGTGGACGACGTCGTGCGCCGATGGGGTCAGCAGTCGGGGCGGCCCGACGACATCCGGCCGCGCGTGCGCAGGGCCACCCCGAAGGTCGTCGCCGACCGTCGGCTGCTGGTGTCGTGCCTCGACGAGCTGGTCGACAACGCCGTCAAGTTCTCCCCCGACGGCGGCCGCATCGTCGTGGCCGCCGAGCCGGCCGAGGGAGGCGGGGTGGAGCTGTCGGTGTCCGACCACGGCATCGGGATGACCCGGGCCGAGCAGGAGCGGGCCTTCTCGGAGTTCGTGCAGGGCGACCCGTCCGATACGCGCCGCTATGGCGGATTGGGGCTGGGCTTGGCGTTCGTGCAGCGGGTGGTGGAGGCGCACGGGGGCCGTCTCTCGTGCCGATCGGAGCCGGAGAAGGGCTCCCGGTTCTCCATCGTGCTGCCCGCCGTGCCGAAGGAGAATGGGCGATGAAGCGTGTGCTCGTGGTCCTGGTCGTGGCCGTCGTCGGCCTTGGCGCGTCGTGCAGCAACGACGAGAAGCTGGGGGCGGGCGAGGCCCGGCTCAGCGTCGAGCGGGGGAGCAGGGTCCTCGCCGGTCGCCGGGGGGATGGTCTGCGCCTGGTGACCGGCGACCGCCGGCTCGGGCTGGGCAGCCAGGTCAAGGTCCTCGCCGGCTCTGCCGTCGTCGCCCTCGACGACGGGTCCACCGTCGAGGTCCGCAAGGGCAGCGAGATCGAGCTCGGCTCGCCCATGTCCCTGGTGGCCGGCGACGCCCTCGTCACCACCTCGGGTCGCCCGCTCACCGTCGCCGCCGCCGGCTCACAGGTCCAGGTGGCGGGCGCTGCCCGGCTGCTGCGCGACCTCGCCGTGTCGGCCGCCACCTACCAGGGCCAGGTCACCCTGCGGTCGGCCGGCCGCTCGCTGGTGGTGCCTGCCCTGCGCCAGGCCGGCGTGCCCACGCTCGGCGAGCTTCCCGACCAGCCCGAGCCGTTGGAGTACGACGCCGCCGACCCGTGGGACCGCCGCTTCCTGGGTGAGGCCATCGACATGGGCGCCGAGCTCGAGGCCAAGAGCCAGGGGTTCACGGCGTCGCTGCAGCGAGGCGAGGGAACCACGCCCGGCTTCTACCGCCAACTCCTGCCGGAGCTGGGCTCGGAGCCGGCCTTCGGCCCGTCGCTCCTTTCCAGTCGCCGGCCTCCGGGCGAGACGCTGGTCGGGGCGGCCATCGTCGTCGCCGGCCGCCAGGGCTCGTTCGCCGAGCGGTGGAACGGGGTCTTCGGGTTCCGTGAGCAGGGGGCGGCCTGGGGCCTGGTGGCGCTCGACCAGCAGGTGACGGACGTCACCGCCCTCGGACGCACCGTCGATCTCGCCATCGGCCGGGTCTCGTTCGCCTTCGCGCCCCCGTCGTCGGTGCCGTCGTCCTCTGCGCCCAGCGACGTCCCCCGCACGCAGCGTCCCTCGTCCACCCCGGCGTCGTCACCCACGCCGACCAGCCGCCCGGCGCCGCCCTCGTCGCCTCCCACCACCCGGCCTCCTGCTGGCCCCGCCCCCACCACCCCCACCCTCCCGCTGCCCGTGCCGACGACGCCCCCTCCGAGCGGGGAGAGGCAGCTGCTGGCGCCCCTGTTGGACACGGTGGGGGACACGCTCGACGGCCTCCTGCCCGGCTCGTAGCCCGGCGCCGGCCGGGGGCATGCCCCGTTTCCCACCGGCCCGGTCGTAGTCTCGCGGCATGGACGATGCCCCCGTCTCCCCCGAGGAGGTCGCCCACCGGGGGTTCAGCACCGCCTTCCGTGGCTTCGATACGGGCGAGGTGCGCACGTACCTGCAGCGGGTGGCCAACGAGCTGCGCTCGTCGGTGGCGCGCGAGCGCGAGCTGCACCGCCGGCTGGCCGACGCCGAGCACCGAGCAGCGCACCCGGTCATCGACGGGGACACCCTCACCAAGGCGCTGGGCGACGAGATGGGCCGCATCCTGGCCACCGCGCAGAAGGCCGCCCAGGACCTGCGGGCCCGCGCCGAGGAGAATGCCGCCCGGATCCTGCGCGAGGCCCACGAGCACGCGCAGCGCATCCGGGCCGAGGCGGAGGGCGTGCTGGGCAGGCGCACCGCGGAGGCCGAGACCGCCGCCGCGGAGATCCGCCGAGTCGCCGAGGCGGAGGCGGCGGCCATCACCGAGGGAGCGCGCCGGGAGGCGGTGGCGGCCATGGAGGACGTGGAGAACCGGGCCCGCCAGCTCGTGCACGACGCCCAGGCGGCGCGGGCCCGCGTCGTGGGCGACCTCACCCGCCGCCGGCGCATCGTGCAGGCCCAGGTCGACCAGCTACGGGCCGGGCGCGAGCGCCTTCTCGACGCTTACCGCGTCGTGCGGCGCACCCTCGACGAGGTGGCCGACGAGCTGGAGCGGGTGGAGGACGAGGCGCGGGAGGCGGCCGAGGCGGCCGGCGAGCGGGCCCACGCCGAGCTTGACAGGGAGCTCGACGGCTCGGACGCGGGCGCCGAGGCCCTCGCCGCCTTTCCCGTGCCGGCTCCGGCCGGGGCCCCGCCCGCCGTACCGGCCGGTGACACGGTGGCGGAGGAGCCTCGCGAAGCGCCGTCCCCGTTGGCGCCCCGGGAGCGGGAGGACGCCGACCCCGCCGGGCGGGCCGGCG
>JALYMX010000053.1 GCA_030773495.1 Actinomycetota bacterium
ACGTGCGACCTGCACGAGGACGACACCGAGGGCGTCGAGACGATCACTTTCGGCTTTGACGGGGGCGACTACGAGCTCGACTTGTGCGCCGACCACAGCGAGCAGGTGCACGAGCAGCTCGAGGAGTTGATCAGCCACGCGCGACGGGCGGGAGGCGGTCGTGGCCGACGGAGGTCGCCAGCGACGCGAGCAAGAGCCGAGCGTCGGGGGAAGCTGGCCTCCGACGAGCGCCCGGCGACCGACCGCGATCGCCTCAAGGCCATCCGCGAGTGGGCGAGAAGCCATGGCCACCCGGATCTCAGCTCGCGAGGGCGCATCCCTCGGGGGATAGTCGAGGAGTACGAAGCGGCACACAGCAAGTAGATGGACTTGCGTCTCGGCGCTCTCGACACTGGAGCGCCGTAGAGAAGGAGCAGCAGCAGACCGGATTCGCCGGTCGCTGTAGCGGCCGTCGACGCACGTGGCCTTCGAGTTCGCCCCGTGCGGCGTCGCGGTTACCGGGCACTGCCGACGTGCCGTTACCGGGCGCCCCGGACGGGGCGGTGGTTGGCCACCCGGCCGGCGACGAGCCGCGCATCATGCGGCGCCCCTTCCCGAGCCGGAACACGCGCCGAGCCGTCGATCCGTCGCGCGGGCGCACGCAGCGCGGGCGTTCTGCATCGGGCATTCTGCACTCCATGGCACCGCTGTCGCGAGAACGATGACACGGACAAACGTCTTGGCCGCTCTTGGCGGCGGAGCGACTGCCGTGCTGCTATGGCTCGTCCTGCTTCCATGGGATCTGTCTGAAGTCGACGCTCAGCGTCGAGTGCTGGAGCGCGGCGGTGACGACCTACGCAGCGGCGATCGTTGCCGTCGCCAGCATCGTCGTCGCGGTCGCACTCAATCCTGGTTCTGCTGCGCAGGACGCGACTGACCGCCCCGGCAGTTGCAGCTGGCGGCCTCGGTGCTTGGGCCGCGCTGTTCGCCTAGCCGGCACCGCGGAAACCTCGGGAGCGAACCTCTTCATCGTGCCGCTCTTGTTCATGGTCACGGGCTCCCGGATAGAAGCCGAACTGCCGATGTGCGCGACGACGAGGCTTCTGCGTGGGCGACCCGAGTCGGCGATCTGCTCGCAAGCCCATCCGACAGAACGAGGCTCAGAACGCGCTCCGCGACGAACGCTCAGAGCATCCCGAAGGGCAGTACGGGTGGTCGCAGGCATGTGCACGAGCCTCGCTGGGTGCGGCGGCACGAGGCGGCGAGTTGGCGTGGACGCTGACGTTACCGAGCGCTGGCGACGTGCCGTTATCGAGTTCCTGCCCGGTCGGCCTCCCGAGTGTCCGCACGCCCCCTGGGGACGGGTCGGCGGAACGATCCCGGTATGCCGGTCAAGCCTGACATCAACAGGCGGACCATCACCACCTCGATCCCCGCTGCCGAGAGAATGCGACGAATCGTCCGAACTGATCGCCGCCCGTCGGTGACGCTGCAGCCTCGAGCCTTGCTCAGCGGTGACGGGCCCACCGCTGCGATGCGAGAGCGGTGCAGGCGACGGCGGCGAGCCACAGCCCGAGCGCACCGACCTCGAGGGGAACGAGAGGGGGCGCGGGTGGGCTCCCCGCACGAGGCGCTGGTGCGGCGGCGGCCGCGGAAGGAAGCGAGACGACGGCCACGACGTCTTCCGTCGGTGCCGCCGCGACTACGGGAACGTCGGTTACGACAACCGCCGGCGGCGTCCCAGTGATCGGGGGTGGCGAGGGTGGGGCTGCGACGGCCGGTGCCATGGCCGGCTCAGGTACTCGAGCCGAGGGTGCCGAAGTCGGAACAGGCGCCGCGGCGGCGGGCGACAGGAGTTGATCGGGTGCGGTGGTCGCGGCGGTCCCTCCCGCTGCCACCACGGCGAGCGCCGACGTCACCCGTCGCTCGTGTCCATCGCTCGGACGGTTCCGCACGCACCGCCCGGAACCGCAGGTCTCGACGAAGGTGCTCGACCCGCCACCGTCGAGATTGATGCCGTTGGACACGCCGAGCGACAAGAGCAGCCCTTGCGCCTCGACGAGTGTGATCCCTTGGCTGTACCCCGGCTGGCGTCCGTCGACGATGAGCAGGAGGAGGTCGCCGCCGCTGGTCCAGCCGGCGAGCGTACGCGGGTGGCGGTCATGCACCTTTGGATCGCGTTGGTTGAGCGCGAGCACCTGCCCGTCTCGCAGCAGTACGGGATGGCCGCCGACACTCGTCTCGATCGGCTGGCTCGTCGCCGTCTCCACCACGAGGGCCCGCTCGTCGGCGTCTGTGGTCACCCACTCCTCCCAGAAGCGGTCGAGGCGCTCGGCGGCCGCGCCTGATGCGACGACGACGACGCCGTTCGCTGGGATGGGCGACGTGCTCACCCGCTCTGCGCTGACGACGGCAAGCGAACCGGGCACGAGGGCGCCGGACAGCACGAGGGAGAGGTGCGTTGCACCGCGGGGCGCGGGAGCTGCAGGCGCCCACTCGCTGGTGTAGGCGACGACCTCGTCAGGACCTATGCGCACGTTGAGACCGGCAAGATCGAGGCTGCTGGTGAAGGCGCGGCCTGGCGCGATGGGAAGGCCCGTCGCCGCCAGGTCCCGGTGCTGCCAGGCGTAGCTCGCCCGCAGGACGCCGCTCCACTGGATCCGCTCGGTCGTCAGGCCTCGCTCACCCACGGAGAGTTGCTCGTGGTGGACGTTGAAGGACCGCAGCACGCGACCGTCGCGCACAACACCGCCGAAGGGCTCTCGACACCCGGGGCAGGCGTTGAAGTCGGCGTTGACGCACACGATTCCGCTGGCCCGACTGCACATCGAGCTCGTCGTCTCGTGCCCGCGATCGGCCGTCTCGTCGCCGACGGCGCTCGACGCGAGGACCGGGCGCAGGGCGACGGACGCGTCCGGCGAGATGCGCACGGCGTGGACGACGAGCGGCGGCTGCGCGCGGCGCATCGTCGTGATCTCGACGCCGGGATGCGGAGTCGTGCGCTCCAGCTGCCACCCGTGCTCGCCGGCTCGAGCCGAGCGCCCGTCTCCCGCGACGTCTACCACCAAAAGCGCTGCTCCGACCAGGAGGCGGAGATTGCGCAGGCGGGGCATCGGCGTGTGGGTGTATGCGACTCCGTTCGTACCAACAGCCGCAACCGAAGAACATTCCCATGCTCCACGACCGCGAGGAGACCGAGGCGGTCACCGGGCGCGCCGGCGACGCGTTTTCGGCGAGACGTCGTCAATGTTCAGTACTCAGTGAGCACCGCGCGCAGGCCAGTTGAACAGAAGTAGCCGGTGCGAAGCCGTCGACGGCCGCCTTGAGCCGAGCCCGTTTACCAAGGTGGCGGGCGACGCTCACCGATGGAGTCCGCGAGAGACTGAGCTGACGCGAGCAGGTCCTCTCGTGCACCCATGCCACCGTCCTTCCATCTTCGATGGCGCCTCGTGTACGTCATTGCCGAGCGCACCTGCTGTGCCGTAGTCGGGCGTCCTGCCGGTGCCGAAGTCGGGCGCATCACTAAATGAATACTCGACAACCACAATCAGAGCGCCGAGTAACAAATTGAGTTCTCACACCGACGAACCCTGGTGTCCGGATGCGTCGTGTGTCACCCCACCGTGGCGACGTCGTACACCTCCTCCGGGGGCATACTCAGAAGTCGCTCCGCCATCTCCTCTTTGAGCTGCTTGGCGCGATCGGCTTCGGCGGGCGCGGGTCCCTCCTTGCAGGCAACCTCGAGGAACTCCTCCGGGACGAGGCCGTCTCGCAAGGTCAACTTCGACCACCGTTCCGCGATAGCCGAGGCGGAAGAAGAAGTGACCCCCCGGGGCCTCGGGCACGCCGGGCCTCGCCTCGACCCTCGGCTGGTAGCGGCCGGGTGACGGCGCGTGTGACCATCTCGAAGGCGTCGCGCGCCCCTCCCCCGGGGAACCCGCTCTCCACGGTGATGTCGTAGCGCTCCGGCGGCAGATCAGGGGACATGAGCGGAAAGGCCCGCTCCATCGCCTTGAAGGCGTGTGCCAGACCCGCGATCGAGCTCCGGCCGTGATACTTCAACAGGTCGTCGAAGGGAATCGAGATCGACTGGCCTTGATCACGGACCACGAGCGTCGGCATGGGCGCATACTGCCCCACATCGCCCGCCGTGGCGGCTCGTCCCGCCCTCACAGGCGCTCGGGCGGTGATCCCGCCGAGCGTCACAGTGGAAAGCGCCTACTTGGGCTGCGCGCGTTCATGCAGTCGACCGTGACGCCGGCGGGGCGTAGGGTCAGCGGCGCTCGGCATTCCCAGCAGCCATCTGTTGTTAGCGCGCGCCGCCTCGGTGCCGCTATCGCGCGTCGCGCTTTGCCTTCATGAGGTCG
The DNA here is from genome assembly GCA_030773495.1 of Actinomycetota bacterium. Taxonomy (GTDB): domain Bacteria; phylum Actinomycetota; class Acidimicrobiia; order Acidimicrobiales; genus JALYMX01. The sequence continues at coordinate 4,347 of JALYMX010000053.1, forward strand.
AGTTGCGCACCAGTGGAGTCGCTGTCCGGAACCGGGTCGCCATGCCTGTGGACGACTTTCCAGTCCCCGTCCTCTCGCCGGAAGATCGTCGTCACCCGCAGGGAGTAGGGGCTGGGCGCTGCGCCGCCCACGGACGCTGTCGTGTGCTCGATGCCAACGATGTATGCAAGGTCGCCGCTGACGCCGGCTGCAGCGACCTCATACTTGAACGACTCGCAGTTGGAGAAGTTCGACGCCAGCCAGCCGAAGGTCGGGCCTATCTCTCCCCATCCCCTCTTGACCACCGCGCCGAAGAGCGTCACGGGATCCGTGTGCGCCCAGATCGCACTCCGGAGATCGGGGTTCCCGTTGTGGAGAGCCGTCTCGGCCTCCTCGAGCCTTGGGAGGATCGCAGCCAGGAAATCTTCAACGTCGCCCATGCCTCGCCTCCTCGGGCTGACTCGCCGTCACAAGCATAAGCGTCGAGTACGCCCGAGCCTCGACGGCATGGACGGCGCCGGCACCAGGACAGCTGGGTGGAAGAGCCTTCGTCGTTCGCCAGTCCAGGAGTATGGCGCTCTCCCAGAAGGGAGCACGTCCGAGGGTCGAGCCCAGGGACGTGGTGTATGACGACCACCACATCCACCTCTCGTCGTTCTACACCGCTGCTTCGAGCTCGGGGGGGACCTCCTCTCCACCCGTGCCGGCGATGACGCGCAGCCGGGCCCGGGCCAGGCTCTCGGCCGACATGTAGCGCCGTGCGACGGCCCACTCGTCGTGTTGCTCGGCCAGCACGGCACCGATGAGGCGGATGACCGCAGCGCGGTTGGGGAAGATGCCGACCACGTCGGTCCTGACCGATCCTCACGCTGGGTAGCGTCAAGCCGAGGGCTCCAAGGGGACGAATGGCCAAGACGACAATCGCGGCGCGAAGAGGTGACGGGCCGCCAGGGCGGAGCCTGATGTGCCTGGTTGCTCCTCGGTCTCGGCCTCGGCGGGCTCCTCGACGGGATCCTCTTGCACCAGATTCTGCAGTCGCACCATATGGGAACCGACCATGGCGTCGACGCCAGCTACCGGACGACGACCGTCGCCTCCCTTGAGGACAACACCTTCTGGGACGGCCTCTTTCACGCTGCCACCTGGCTGCTCATCCTGGTCGGCCAGTACCTGCTGTGGGCCGCGCTCCGTAACGGCACCAACTCGAGAGCGACCGCCCTGACTGGGCTGCTGCTCACGGGCTGGGGGATCTTCAACCTCGTCGAGGGCGTGGTCGATCACCTCGTCCTCGGCATCCACGACGTACGCGACGACCTCGGTGGCCCGCTGGCCTGGGACCTCGGCTTCCTCGCCTTTGGCGCGGTGCTGGTGGTCGTCGGACTCGGGTTCGTCGGCAGCGACCGCCACCCGCCGCCGTTCCGGCGCTGGAAGCGTCCCCAAGCCCCGGGGTCGCCCACAAGCTCGCCGATGGCAAGGCGACGAGCTCGAGGGCCCAACAGGTAGGACGACGACCGAACCGGGGTCGTCGCCGGCAAGGAAGGACGTAGCGTACCGTTCCCTCTCCCAGCCGCAGGCGCAGTGAACCCCTGTCCGATCAGTCGCAGATCCTGTCGGCGGGGACGCAGCGGGACACCGTTACCGGGTACGCTCGTGCAGCGGTCCCTGCCGCAGCGCGGGGGCGGGTTGTCGGGCCGCCGATCAGCTGAGGTCGGAGCTCGGCTCAGCCTCCCCGGGGCGGCGGGCCTACGTCCTCGTGGCGCCCAGGCCGGATCCGGGCGTGCTCCTCACCCGGTCTACGAGAGCGTCCCGCGAGAACGTCAGCGACGGCACCGCTGGCGAAGGCGTACACGGCCTTGTGGGCGACGTCGATCGCGAGCTCTCGGCGCGGCCACGTCCACGGTGGCGCGCCGACTCCGGTTGCGTTCTCGAGGGTCTGGTCGTTGGTCAGCCTCACCACGGTGAACATCGCTGACGACCACGGTCCTCGGAGGCCTCCGTTCGCCATGATGCCTCGAAGGGCCCCGAGCAGGACTCCCTGGCCGAAGTGCATGAGCAGGTTGAGCGAGCGGGGCTGTTCATTCGGGCTCTCTGGCAAGCCCAACAGCCGCTCGAGGGTGCGGGCCGGAACGTGGGAGTCAGGGCGACCGGTGACGCGCTGCTCCAGTTTCTCGGCGAGCGTCATCGCAGCCACTCCGACGGCTCCGCTCGCCATCCCCTGCAGTGCCCCACGGGCAAACACACCCAATGCGCTTCCTCCAACCTTCGGCTCCGGCAACCGTGCGCCCCCAGCATGGGGAAACGCGGCGGCGTGCTGCCCTCCCTACCCGTGGAGTGCACCAGTCATGCCGAAGACGGACGGGCGGGAACCGAACGGAAACCCCCGCAATGGAGGCAGTCGAACGTTTGGGAGAGCAGCGCTGCCGCGGTCTCGCTCAGCAGCGTGGCCACCGCGCCGCCACGCGAACAGACCGAGCACGATGTGCCGATACTTCTCGGGTCCGGGGAGCTGCCGAACTGCCGTTCTGCGCCCTGACGAGTTACGCGATTCCGCACCGAATGTGAGCGCAGATTGGGCCGTCCGCCACGTCGAAGACAGCTCCACCGCGACGGCGAGTCCGCCCAGCCACGCGCCTGATAACGACGTCGCCGACGGGCCCAGGGGGATACCGAAGGAACGGCGGACCCGCTCGGGAACCGGCGGGTGCGCTACCGAGGCGCACGATAACGAGCGCTCCGTAACGCGACCCGGCCCCTGCGGCGGCCCCCGCCACGCGCCCGTTGGCCTTGGCGTGCTCCAACCGCCGGCCCCGCGAGTCTGTCCCCTCGGCGAGCTGCGGCCTCTGCCCGCACGCCCGCCGAGCCGTAGACGCCGGCGCCGCTCGCTCTCGTTGACGGCGATACTGGCCCCGTGGAGGCCCGTCACCTCGCTGCCGAACGGGGCCTCGTCGCTCCTGCCGTCGCCGTCCTCACGGCTCGCGCGCTGGGTGGCGTTCCCTTCGAGTCGTTAGGCACCACCAAGGCGCTGCTGAAGCGGTTCTTCTCAGTGCAGGCCTGGGACGCCGCGGCGGCGGAGTCGCTGGCCGCCGCTGTCGGCCCCGGCGAGGGGTGGTGGCAGGACCAGCTCGACGACGACCTCGTGCTCGAGTTCGGCTGGATCGACGGTCGCTTCGAGCTGCGTGTCCAAGGTCCCGGCGACGGCGGCGACACTGGGGCGGCGGGCAGCGCCGGGGAGACCGACGCGCTGGCGGTGTCGTTCGAGGGTGACATCGTCCCCGAGGCCACACCCAACCCCCGCACCCTGGCGTTCCGCACCGGCCCCATCTCCGATGTCGACAGCCGGGAGTACCGCTCCGCCGAGGAGGCCGACGACTCGCGGGTGGCCCGGTTGTTCACGGCGTTCCCTGAGCTGGTCAGCGTCTTGGTGGCCAGGGACTTCGTCGCCCTGACCGTGCGACACCCCGATCGCTGGCCGGAGCTGTTGGCGCCGGTGCTCGCCGTGGTGGCCGAGGAGTTCTCCCGAGCCAACGACAGGGCCACGAGCGCTCCGGCCGGAGGAGGAATGGCAGCCATGCACGGTGCGTCACCGGCGGCGGGTCGCACGCGTTCTTCGGCGACGCGCTTGGACCGGGCATGGCGGGAGCTGGGTGGGCTCCGGGTGCGGGAACCGGCTGATCTCGAACGCGTCCTCGCCGCGTCGGCCGCGCCCGCATCGGTCTATCGACAGGTGGCGGCCGGTCTGCTTGGCGAGGCTCCTCCCGACGTCGCCCGGCGCGAGTGGGCCCGGCTGGTGGGCGACCCGAGCCGGACCGTACGCCGAGCGGCCGTGGACGCCGTGGTGGACGCGGGCCGGGAGGAGCTGCGCCCGCTGCTCGAGCGCGCCCTGACCGACACCGACGCGTGGGTGCGCTGGAAGGCGCTCCGGGGCCTCGCCGAGCTGGGAGCGACGCCCAGCCGCCCGATCATCCAGCCCCTGACCGACGACCCGGACTTCCGGGTGAGGCTGGAGGCGCAGAGCGCCCTGCGCCGCTGATCACGCCGTGAAGGAGCGGCGGGGGCCTCAGTCGAGGGCGGCGTCGGTCTGTGCCGCCACCTGCTCCGTGCGGGCCAGGGGGTGCGCCGGCGGCACGGTACCCAGCCGCCCCGGATGGAAGTCGTCGAAGGCGTCCCGGATCTCTCGCTCGGTGTTCATCACGAACGGGCCGTACCAGGCGATGGGCTCGCCGATGGGCTGGCCTCCCAGGATGATGGCCTCGAGCGCGTCGCTGCGTGAGTCCTGCTTCGACGCCGCCTCGAACGTGATGGCGTCGCCGGGCCCGAACACCGCTAGCTGGCCCGCTCCGGCCGGCCGGCGCTCACCGCCCACCGCCCCCTGTCCGCCCAGGATGTACACGAGGGCGTTGAAGTGCGAGGGCCACGGGAGGGCGACTCGGGCTCCTGGCGCCAGGCTGGCGTGGACCATCGTGATGGGCGGGTGCGTCGAGCCGGGTCCGCGGTGCCCGTCGACGTCTCCGGCGATCACCCGCAGCAGCGCGCCCCCGTCGGGGGAGGTGAGCAGCGTGACCGCGTCGCCTTCGAGGTCTTGGTAGCGGGGGTCGACACACTTCTTAGCCCGAGGGAGATTGACCCACACCTGCAGGCCGTGGAACCAGCCGCCGGCGGCCACGACCTCCTCGGGTGGCGTCTCGATGTGGAGGATGCCCTTCCCGGCGGTCATCCACTGCGTGGCGCCGTCCGTGATCACGCCGCCGCCGCCGGTCGAATCGGCGTGCTCGATCACCCCGTCGATCATGTAGGTCACCGTCTCGAACCCGCGGTGCGGGTGCCAGGGCGTGCCCTTCGGCTCGCCGGGGCAGTAGTTGACCTCGCCCATCTGGTCCAGGTGGATGAACGGGTCGAGCTCAGCGAGGTCGACGCCGGCGAAGGCCCTCGCACCGGGAAACCCTCGCCCTCGAAGCCCGTGGGAGCCGTCGTGACCGACGTGACGCGACGCTCGGACCTCGCTTCACCGGGCACCGAGACCCGGGGCAGCTGGCTGGTGTCGTCGAGGGTGACAGCGGGCAGTGGTCGACCTCCGAAGGAACGACGTCGCTCGCTCCAGTGCTACCGACGGCAACGTGGCGAACTGCTCATCCCCCCAGCCGCTGTCGGGCTCAGGGTTGTCGGCCTCATGCGAAGCCGGGCGGCACCAGGTAGCCGCCGGTGAGGTCACCGAGGAGGCCGGCGACGGCGATGGTGCGGGCGTCGTCGTGGGGGCGCCCCACCACCTGGGCACCGACGGGAAGGCCGGCCGGCGTCCGCCCCACCGGTGCCACCGTCGCCGGCAGCCCGGCCATCCCGACGACGACGTTCCACATGATCTGGTCGAGGTAGGGCCGCTCCCGGCCGTCGACGTCGATGGCGCGGGCCAGGCGCCGGTCCACGCTGTCGACCTCGTCGGGAGCCGGGTCGTGGCGCACGGCGGGGACGGGCGACACCGGGCAGAGGACCACGTCGACCTCCTCGAGGAGCGCCGCCCACGCCCGCGCCATGGACCGCCGGCGGGCATCGAGGCGCTGCCAGTCCCGGTGGAACATGGCCTGTGCCCTGTCCCGCAGGGCGGGCAGGCTCCGGTCGTCGGGAGACGTGCGCGCCGCCCGCTCCACGATGCGCCCGTGCTGGTCGTCGTCGGCCGAGGACGCGCTGGCCGCCACCCACAGCTGGAAGGCCACGTCGCGCGCCTCGGCGGCGTCGAAGGCCGGCGCCGCCTCGCGTACCTCGGCGCCGGCCGCCGCCAGTGCGTCCCCGGCGCGCCCTAGGAGCGAGGCCACCTCCGACGACGGCGGCATGTCGGGAGCCGAGGCCCACACCGCCACCCGCAGGCGCTCCGGAGCGGGGGGCGCGGCGATGGGCGGCAGCCCGGCGAGCACCCGCATGGCGAGGGCGAGGTCGTCGGCGCTGCGGGCCAGGGGTCCCGCCGCCATGAGGTCCGCGTCGGCGCCGGCATCCTCGACGGGCACCGACGGGAGGTGCCCGGCGAGGGGAACCAGCCCCGACGTGGAGAAGTGCCCGTAGATGCCGCAGCAGTGGGCGGGCTCGCGGATCGAGCCCCCGCTGTCGCTGCCCACCTCGAGCGGCGACAGCCCGGCGGCCACCGCGGCGGCGGCACCGCCCGAGGACCCGCCCGGCGTGCGCTCGGCGTCCCAGGGGTTGCAGGTGCGGCCGAACAGCGCGTTGCCCGTCTCCTGGCCGGTGACCTCCTCGGGAAGGTTCGTCTTGCCCAGGATGACGGCGCCCGCCGCCCGTACCCGGGCGACCACCTCGGCGTCGGCGTCAGGGACGAGATCGGCCATCTCGGGGCTGCCGGCGGTGGTCCGCATGCCCTGCGTGGCCCAGCAGTCCTTGAGGGTGAGCGGCAGCCCGTGGAGCAGGCCGACCAGCCCGCCGTCGGCCGCCCGGCGGTCGAGCTCGTCGGCCTGCCGGCGGGCCGCCGCCGCGTCCACCGTGACGACGGCGTTGAGCCGGCCGTCGAGCCGCTCGATCCGCTCCAGGTGCAGCTCGACCAGCTCACGGCTCGACACCTCGCCGACCCGCAGGAGCCGCACCATCTCGACGGCGGTGGTGAACGGGTCGACGGGCACGACCCGCTACCTGCCCACCCGCCGAGATCGGGAACCGGCGCCGGGACGGGTAGGACGAGCGCGGTGCCGCCCGCCGTCCCGTGGTCGCCCTACGACGCCTCGGTGCCGCACAGCACCGGGTTGCCAGGCGCGACGGCCCGATTCGACGCGCTGCGACGGCGCCGGCGGCCCCCCGTGGCGGAGCCCCTCGGCGCCGTTCGCGAGGTGGTCGCCGTCGTGTCGAGCTCGCGCGGCGGCTCGACCCTGTTCGGCGAGATCCTCCGCCGATGCGACGCCCTGCTCCACCTGCGGGCCGAGGTCAACCCGCTGTTCGTGGTCGCCGGGCTGGGCGGCGGCGACGCCGGCGTGCTGGCCGACGAGCTGGCTGGCGAGGTCGGCAACCCGTCCCCCACCCTGGGCGAGGAGGAGCTCGACGACCTCGCGCTCGCCGTCGCCTGGCGCCTGACCGCCCAGTGGCCCGAGCTCGACATCGACCCCGACGACGCCTGCCGATGGACCTACGAGGCGGCGGCAGGACCCGGAGAGCGAGTCGACGCACGAGAGGTACACCTCCGCGTGCTCGAGCAGGCTCGGATGCATCACCCCGGCGTCAACCCCTACTACTACGACCTGCCCGCCGACCTCGTGGCCGCCCGCTTCCCCGACGCCGCGCCGCCGTTCGGGCCGCCCGGCGAGCAGCTCGTCGAGATGCCGCCGTTCGTGCTCGTGCGGCCGTGGCGGCGTCCGGACCAAGCCGCCCTCGAGGCCAAGCCCCTCGTCCTGTCCACGCCGCGCAACGCCTTTCGGCTCCCGTTCCTGCGCTCGCTGTTCCCGGCCGCCCGCTTCCGGGTCGTGCACCTGACCCGCAACCCGGCGGCGTCGATCAACGGCCTGGTCGACGGGTGGCTCCACCACGGGTTCTTCAACGTGGCCGTCGACGAGACGTTGCGCATCGCCGGCTACAGCGACGCCTACCCGTGGGGAGACCGATGGTGGTGCTACGACCTGCCGCCGGCGTGGCGGGACCTCACCGGCGCCCCCCTGCCCGAGGTGTGCGGGGAGCAGTGGCGCTCGCACCACGAGGCGGTGCTGGGGTTCCTCGAGGAGGCCGGCGTCGACGCGCACCGAGTGCGCTTCGAGGACGTGGTGGGACCGCGTCGAGACGCGGTGTTCGCCGAGCTCGACGAGTGGCTCGGGACGGCCGGCGCCCTGTCCGCGGCAGCTGCGGACGACCTGCCTCCGGTGATGGCCACGGCTCCGCCCGGTCGCCGGCGGTGGGAACGGCGGGCCGGCGTGCTGGCCCCGGTGCTGGCGTCGCCGCCCGTCGCCGGGATGGCCGCGCTGCTGGGCTACGACGACCCCGCCACCTGGTCGTGAG
>JALYMX010000054.1 GCA_030773495.1 Actinomycetota bacterium
CCGCTGGGGGCGGCGGCGGGCAGCTCGGTGACGCCCTCCAACGAGGGGAGGCCCGGCGAGAAGTACACGTCGAAGGCGGTGTCGAAGGCCCGCCGATGGCCGCTCGACTTCACCAGCGTGGCGGCCAGGGCGGCGCGGAACGCCTCCCGGTCGTCCAGGGGCACGTGGCGCAGCGCCTCCATGGCGTCGAGGTCCTCGGTGAGGCTGACGGGAAGGCCGGCGGCCCGCAGCTCGCGGATGAACCCGGCCAGGACGTCGAGCACGTCAGGCCTCGACGCTGAGCTCGCGCCCGGCCTTGGCGATGTCGCTCTGGTGCTTCAACAGCAGGTGGAGAGTGGCGCGCACCTGCTCGGCGTCGACGCTGCGGGCCCCGAGCACGAGCAGGGTGCGGGCCCAGTCCAGCGTCTCCGACACCGACGGCCGCTTCTTCAGCTCGAGCCGGCGGATCGAGCGCACGACCCGCGCCACCTGGTCGGCCAGGTGCTCGGTGATCCCGGGCACCCGGGCCAGCACGATGGCCTTCTCGCGCTCGAGGTCGGGGTAGTCCACGTGCAGGTAGAGGCAGCGCCGCTTGAGGGCCTCGGACAGCTCGCGGGTGTTGTTCGACGTGAGGAACACCAGCGGCACCTGGCTGGCCGCCACCGTGCCCAGCTCGGGGATGGACACCTGGTAGTCGGAGAGGACCTCGAGGAGCAGCGCCTCGGTCTCCACCTCCACGCGGTCGACCTCGTCGACCAGCAGCACGACCGGGTCGGGGGCGCGGATGGCCTCGAGCAGCGGCCGGGTGAGCAGGAACTCCTCCCCGAAGATGTCGTCCTCGAGCTCGGCCCACCCGGCGCCCGCCTCCTCGGCCACCCGCGCCGCCTGGATGCGCAGGAGCTGCTTGCGGTAGTTCCACTCGTAGAGCGCCTTGGACTCGTCGAGGCCCTCGTAGCACTGCAACCGGATGAGCCGGGCCCCGGTGGCCTCGGCCACCGACTTGGCCAGCTGGGTCTTGCCCGTGCCCGCCGGGCCCTCCACCAGCACCGGCTTGCCCAGCCGGTCGGCCAGGTACACCACGCCGGCGATGGCGTCGTCGGCCAGGTAGCCGGCGCGGGCCAGTCCCTCGCGGACCTCGGGGACGGACGCGAACCTGGGGCCGGCCGCCGCCGTCACTGGCGGAGCTGCCCCTCCCCCTCGACCACGTACTTCACGGTGGTGAGCTCGCGCAGGCCCATCGGCCCGCGGGCGTGGAGCTTCTGGGTGCTGATGCCGATCTCGGCGCCGAAGCCGAACTGCTCGCCGTCGGTGAACCGGGTGGAGGCGTTGACCACGACGGCGGCGGCGTCGACCTCGGCGACGAAGCGGCGGGCGGCGGCCAGGTCGCGGGTGACGATGGCCTCGGTGTGGCCCGTCCCGAACCGGCGGATGTGGTCGACGGCCCCGTCGAGCCCGGGCACCACGGCCACCGACATCTTGAGGTCGAGGAACTCGCGGGCGAAGTCGTCCTCGGTGGCCTCGCCCATCCCCGCCACCAGGCGGCGGGCCTCCTCGTCGCCCACCAGCTCGACGCCCTCGAGGGCCTGGGCCACCCGGGGGAGGAACTCCCCGGCCACCGCCTCGTGCACCACCAGCGACTCGGCGGCGTTGCACACCGACGGGCGCTGGGTCTTGGCGTTGACGACGATGTCGAGGGCCATGTCGAGGTCGGCGGCGGCGTCGACGTAGACGTGGCAGTTGCCGTCGCCGTCGATCACGTAGGGAACGGTGGCGTGCTCGAGCACGGCCGAGATGAGCGAGGGGCCGCCACGGGGCACCAGGCAGTCGATGAGGCCCCGGAGGCGCATGAAGGCGGTGGCCGACTCGCGGCTGGTGTCGTCGACGAGCACCACGGCGTCCTCGGGCAGCCCGGCCTTGGCGAAGCCGTCGCGCAGCACGCCGGCGATGGCCCGGTTGGACGCGATGGCGGCCGACGACCCCCGCAGGAAGGCGGCGTTGCCCGCCTTCACGCACAGCCCGGCGGCGTCGCTGGTGACGTTGGGGCGGTTCTCGTAGATGATCCCGACCACGCCGAGGGGGACCCGCACGCGGGTGATCCGCAGCCCGTTGGGGCGGGTCCACCCGTCCACCACCTCCCCGACCGGATCGGGCAGGGCGGCCAGCTGGCGCAGGCCGGCGGCCATGGACTCGACGCGGGCGCCGTCGAGGCGCAGGCGGTCGACCACCGTCGCCGTGGTGCCCGCCCGCTCGGCGGCGGCCACGTCGTCGGCGTTGGCCGAGACCACCTCGCCCGCCCGCTCCACGAGCAGGTCGGCGGCGGCCTGCAGGGCGGCGTCCTTGGCGGCGGTGGACGCCCGGCCCACCTCCCGGGCCGCCGCCTGAGCCCGCCGTCCCAGCTCCTCGAGCGCTTCCACGCCGCCAAGGCTACGCGGCCCTCGGGAGGGCAGACTGCGGCCATGGGCCGTCCCCTCACCGACGCCGTCGAGCGCTTCGTGTCCGAGCTCGCCCCTGCCCTGGCGGCGGCGGCGCAGCGCACCGGCGCGGCGGCGGGCCGGGCCG